>CAIPAT010000447.1 GCA_903863035.1 uncultured Lentisphaeria bacterium | reverse complement strand
GGCGGGATTGCGATCTTTTGAATTTGGATTCGTACCCTTCGAATGCCTTCGATACCACGGTATCGGCGACTTCTCAGAATACGAACCAATCGTCAAAATCTGCGCAATCTATACGCAATTTTTAGCTTTACAGAGTACTAGTCCCGCACTGCGGGAACTCCTGGCTCCTGAATTCTGACTACTTTTGAAATTACCTCTACCCTCTATTTGTCCAGAATACGGATGGTCGCCAGGTCAATCTGGCAGGAAATGACGCGCGAAGATTATGGCGTCTTCTTTCGTGCTGATTTCACCGGCAAGCTGCATTTCCGCTATCTGGTGCAGTATTCTGCCCAGCTGCGGTCCGGGTTTCAGGCCGGTTGCCATCAGGTCGCGTCCGTTAACCAGCGGTTCGGGCAGTGCGGTTTCGCCCCCGGCCTGGTGCAGCATGTCCAGCAGCAGCAGATAGTTGCCCAGTTTGCTGTGGCTGGAGATGCAATCTATACGGTGAAGTTCCAGTTGCAGCGGAAAATCATCCTCGGCAATGAGCCGCTTGAGCTTGGGCGGGCGCATTCGGTCAACCATGGCAAAACGCATGTGGTTCTTTACCGCATGGACGACCGTATCTATTTCTTTGCGCGAAAACTTCAGCCGGTTGAGGCAGCTTTCGGCGATTAAGGCGCTTTCCTCCTCATGGCGGTAGAAATGCTCGATGCCGTCCTCGCCGGTTGAATACGTTGCCGGCTTGCCTGCGTCATGCAGCAGAATGCTCCACGCCAGTTCGATTCCCGGCAGCGGCATGTGGTCCAGCATCAGCAGTGTATGGGTCAGTACATCGCCTTCGGGATGAAACTGTTCCGGCTGGGTCACGCCATCCAGCGCGGCGATTTCCGGCAGCGCCAGTTTCAGCAGCCCGAGTTTGTGCAGCAGTCGGATTGCCGCGGCAGGCGCACCGCCGGTCAGCATCAGGTTGAGTTCATCCCTGACTCTTTCCGCGGAGAGGCTGCTGATGTTATCCCTCAGTTTAAAAATAGCGTCCGCGGCTGCCTGGTCAAGCTCAAATCCCAGGCGGGTAGTGAACCGCACCGCCCGGAGCATGCGCAGATAGTCTTCGGAAAAACGCTGTTCAGCATTGCCGATGGTTCTGATGACGCCTTTTCCCAGGTCGCGCTGCCCGCCGGTGAAGTCCAGTATCCGGTTTGCGACAGGATCGTAGAACATGCCGTTGATGGTGAAATCACGCCTGGCGGCATCGAGTTCCGGACTGTCAGTGTATTTGACCACTTCCGGGTGTCTGCCGTCGGCATATTCGCGCTCTTCGCGGAAAGTTGCCAGCTCGAACGGGATGTCATCTTCCACGATCATCAGGATGCCGAAAGACACGCCGATCTTGTAATGGCGCGGAAATATTGCCGCCGCCTGCTCAGGCGTGGCGGAAGTGGCGATATCAATGTCCTTCGGTGTTTTGCCCAGCAGCATATCCCTGACCGCACCGCCGACAAAGTATCCGGCATATCCGGCTGTCCGGAGTTTATCAACTATCCGGGCCGCAGTTTGAAATATCTCGCTGTTGCTGAAAAACACGTTATTCATGATGCTTTTAAAACTATTTATGCTGTTTTTGCTCTATCCGGCTTGCCAACTTGAAAAACGTGCTTAAAATAATTCACATGAACCAGTAATTCAATAGCAACAGGAATTTAAACATGCGGATTGCTTTTTTCGGCGGAACGTTCGATCCGCCCCATAACGGACATACGGGGCTGGCGGAGCAGGTGATAGCGTCAGGCCACACCGACAAAGTGCTGTTTGTGCCTGCTTTCAGCCCGCCGCATAAGTTCGGGCTGCCGGTGACGCCGTACAGCCACCGGCTGGCTATGCTCCGGCTTGCTGTCAATGCGACGCCCGGAGTTGAGGTGTCCGACATTGAAGCACGCCTGGGGAAGTCGCCTTCCTACACGTTTGAAGTGATGTCTGCACTGAAGCTGGAGTTTCCGGAGGACCGGCTGCAACTGATGCTGGGCAGTGACAGTCTGCTGCAATTGCATTCCTGGCACATGTCCGAAGAACTGGTCAGGCGCTGGGAAATATTGACTTATCCGCGTTCTGGAGAGATGGCTGCGGTTGAAGATTTATGCAAATTCTGGGACGCTGATATTGCCGGGAAATTGGTTAAAACCGTCATGAAACTGCCTTTTTTTGAAATATCATCGACGGAAATCAGAAAAATGATAGCAAAAAACGAAAAAGTGGATAAACTAATATATAGGGATGTGAAAGTTTATATTGATAATAACGGGCTTTATGGAAGCGCCGAAAAATAAAGGAAAGACAGGAACAGCTATATGACTGAAAAAAAACATGTCAGTGCAGAAGACATCGCCGCGGTCTGTGTCGCGGAAGCCGAAGACAGGAAAGCGGAAAATGTAATAACGCTGAAAGTAACGGATTTAACGGTAATTGCTGACTATTTTGTACTATGCACTGCCAATTCGGAGCCGCATTTGAGAGCGGTTACGGATAAGATTGAAAAGTCACTGAAGGACAAATACGGGCTCATTGCTCATCGTGAGGGAACTACGGCAAGTCAGTGGATTCTGCTCGACTACAGCTCAGTTCTGGTACATGTCATGACCCAGGAAGCGAGTGCCCGGTATCAGCTTGAAAGCCTGTGGGGAGACGCCCCGAGAGTAGAAGCAATAAAGACTTTGGAAACAAAGTCAAGAATAAAGAAACCAAAAGTATAAGTCGAAAACTTTATGAAAAGCCATTTAGACAACAAACAATGGAACGAATATAACTGGGAGCGCGAGATCCGGCGTGATGAGAAACGCATCAGCCGTTATTTTCAGGAGCTGCCGCTTTGCATGGACCTGCCCGGCGAGGAGGATATCATCATGAAAAAATTGATGGCCCAGCCGGATCTGGTTCCTACAAATGCGGATTGGAGTGGTTTCGTGTTTGGAGAAAGCTTTTTTGAGGATGACGAGGATTTTCTGATCGGCGGCGACTGGAAACAGCGCAAAGGCGCCGATATTTTTATTCAGCTTGAAAAAATTGCCTGTGAGTGGAATGTTATTTTTGCCTCGGAATTGAGAACTGCCAACATGAAAGAAGGGCTGTCGGTAATTTGTCTTATGGGCAAACAGCTTTCCCGCTGTGCCGACATGCTTGGAATTGACACCGATGACATGCGTCCGCTTAAAATCAGCCTGGCTAAACGGGTGCTGGCGGACATCAATGAACTGGTCGGCGCGTTGCGCAATGTAAGAAATAAGCAACCCAATCTTGAACAGAAAATCAATGGGTTTATCGGACATTTGCAGAATATCCGCGAGAAGACGATTGATATTATCGATGAACTTAAAAACGCCAAGTGATTGACGCCATGCGCGTTGCGCATCACGGCGTATTAAAACTTATCTGCATTTCCCGGACTTTTATTCGACGTCTGCTGATTTTTCTGAGACGTTCATCTGCTTGGGTGATTTTACCGGTATAACATAACGGAAGCCGACGTCATTGCTTGATGCCCCGTTGGAAAAGCTGGCGAACGAATGAGTAACAGAGATATGCCCGCTTAGTGTATTGCCGCCGCGGATTTGGAAGCCTTTGGTTCCTGGAAGACTTATTGTCGTAAATTCGCCGACTGCGCCAACCGTATCGTAAATTCCAAATATGGAAACTTCATCCGGATTAAGTTGCTGGGGTGTTTTCGGGACAGAGGCTCTGGATTCCGCCAGCCAGCCGTTATTTTGTCCTATATTGAATCCGAGATTTCTTCCGGCAACACCCAGCGCGGCTTTTTCCCATTCATAATTAGTCGGCAGCCTGTATTCTATTTGGGTCTGTTCGGAAAGCCAGGCGCAGTAAGCCTTGGCTGCCATACCGGTGATTCCTATTACCGGCATGGTCAGTGTGAATGGCTCCCGGAGATTCCCGTCTTTATCCCAAAGATTCATGTAGCTGCGGTCTTCATTTTCGGAAATGTATTTCCCCATATATTTTCTGCGGTCGGTCTGATTGGAAAGGTTTTTCCAGAAAATCAGATACTCGCCAAAAGAAACTTCACGCTTTTTCATTAGAAAACCTGGAACAAACACTGTATGGCGGCTGATCTGACTATCGCCGCTTTGAGCGTTCAGCGAGATTGTTCCGGCCGGTATGTATGCCATTCCGTCCGGTATTTCTGCTGGAATCTGCAACTTGATATTTTCCGCTTTGCCGCGGATGATTTGAACTGGATAGCGTATTTCCGGGAAATCCGGTTTTTTGAAAATTAAAATATATGAACCCTGAGGAAGCTTCTTGTTCTCCAGAGGGGTTTTCCCGGAAAAGACACTGTCACAGTCAGCGGGATCAAAATTACTGAAATTCTCTATTTTGTATCCGGTGAAATTGACATCCGTCGGAGTCGAGCCCACAGATAACTTGCCTTCACCCTGTATGATCATCTTAACACTGTCAAAAAGCTGGTTGTCATTTTCAATAATGTCATAGAATGCCTTGCGCCGGCGGAGCCGGAGCATTTCAATCAGTTTTCTGGTTTCATTGTAATTGCCGGTCATTATACTGAATTCCAGCCTGTTTTTGAAAATTTTTGCCAGGCTTGAAGTAATTTGTTCATGCTTCAGCCCGAGTCCTTCAACCCGGGTCAGGAACTCAATCGCCAAATCGTACTGATTATTGAATTCAGCCACCAGTTTGGTAAAATCTTCTTTCAGCTTATATTCTTTATTCGGATGAAGTTCATCTTCTTCCCTGCTCAAGCCGTCCTGAATGTTCATATACGTGTTTTTGGCCCGCACCAGAAACACATTTCCCTGGTTTATGCTGTAATCGGCAAATCTCAGGAATTCCGTGGTCCGGGTGCTGCTTTCAATATAGTGCATGCCCGTGGCAGTGAGGAAAGTAAAGATTGATACAACCAGTACTGACGGAATCAACGGATGGCGGCGGCACAGTTTGACCAGTCTGGTGATCGGCGGTACCGGATACGCGATAACCGGGTAGTTTTCCATGAAATTGTGGATGTCACGGATCAGATCCTTAACCGAAGAGTAGCGGTCTGCCTTGTGACGCTGCATCGCCTTAAGACAAATTGCTTCAAGTTCTTTCGGAATCTTCAATTTTGGAGCACGCTTTCTCGGTGGGGAGAAATAGTTGTTCACCACGTGGCTCAACACTTCATTGGTGGTCAGTTTTTCATCAAACGGCGATGATTTTGTGGTCAGGATGGTATAAAGAATCGCACCGAGACTGTAAAGATCACTGCGTTCATCTATTTCGCTAATTCTGCCGCTGGCCTGTTCCGGGGCCATAAAAGCGGGGGTCCCGCTGATTGAGCCATCCAGCGTCATCATGGAATCATCCTGCACGCCGAGTCCGCCGATGTCGGCTTCAATGTCAACCCGCTGTTCTTCGTCAAGCTGGCTTTTGTCACCGATGTATTTAACCAGCCCCCAGTCCATGACCAGCACCTCGCCGAAGTCTCCAAGCATGATATTGGCCGGTTTCAGGTCGCGGTGTATGATCCCTTTACTGTGGGCGAACGCGACGCCGTTGCAGGCGGCAATAAAGATTTCCAGCAGACGGTTTCTGGTATATTTTACAAGATACTCCGGATCATTATCGTTCAGTTTCTGAATTACCGTCCGGAGATTTTCGCCCTCAACCTTTTTCATTGTAAAGAAAACACCCAGTTCGTCCATGACCCCTAATTCATGAACCGGGACAATGTTGGGATGTTCAATCTGCGCCGTTGCCCTTGCTTCACGAATGAACCGGTTGAGAAATTTCTTTTTGCTGCGGTATGCGGGACGGAGAATTTTAATCGCGATATCGCGTTTCAGCGACGATTCAAAGCCGGACAGTACGGAACCAATACCGCCGAGACCGATGGTTTTGATGCTTGAAAAACGTTTGATGGTATTGTCGTGTTCAAGGTTCAGCGCATTTTTCAGGTCTTCGATGTTGATGACCTCGCCGCCGTCTTCACTGATCGTCGAGCACAGTAAAGTTTTATGAGATTCTGATGATTCAAACGGTTTTTCGGTCATATTTCTTTATTCTCCGGAATAATAAACGCAATTTTCCCCGGGGAACACCCCCTGTCTATAAACTAACCAAATATGAACTCATTCAACACCCAATATCCAACATTCAATATCCAGCCGGTGAAGGACTGGATCAAACTTGGACATTGGATATTTCCCGCCTTGCGGGATCCCGGTTTGCGGGACTGATTATTGGATATTCAGTTCAAAATTCCTTAACTTGATAGCTATGGGAACAACCACCTATCCGCCAATACTGCAACTTGATCAGTTTCGCAAATTATTACTGCCGGTCGCGCTGGCTCTGACCAGGACCGTCAACTTTAGTTATGACAAAGTCGACAGCTTTCATAAAGTCTGAATATAACGGCTGATCTTTCTGTCTGGTGATTGGAATTTCATATGCTTCAGAAACTTTAAAATTGTCGGGCATGATAAAGCACTTGGCATCCTGCTTTCTTCCCATATCAAAGTCTTCAACGGCGACAATCAGTCCGACAAAATCGCCCTCTTTGGTAATAATGAAGTCTCCAAGTTCCGCTTTCAATTCACTGTCGGTGCGGCGGGTGGAGTTCCTGATATATAAATATTTGTTCCCGGTTGACAGGTTGAGCGACGCACGGCCTTCCAGATTACAGGTGCGTTTCCCGAAGTCGTTAGGCTTGAACAGGTAAAGATTCTGCAGGCCGCGTGACTTTAACTGGGAGAAAGAAAGCGGTTTCAAAGCTTTTCTCATTGCCGGGATTTCCAGCAGGCAGACCCGGTTGTCAACGTTAAGCGAATAAATCGGTCCGTTGACTTTCTTGAACTTGCCGGCGTCGGCTTCAAGCGGTTCGCCTATGGCATAATTCAAATCATATACTTTGGCATGGCCGGTGATGTCTTTAAACAGGCCGGTAATGATTTTGAAATTGACTGCAAGGTAATTTTTCTCGCCGATCGCGATTTCCGGCAGATAGTATGATTCCGCGCTGGAATAGTCGCTCAGGAAGCGTTTTTCCTTGATTGAAAAATCCAGTTTAACTGTCGCTTGCGAATATTTCTGCAGGGCATCGCTGCGGAGACGCTCTTCAGCTTCTTTCAGCCGGATCTTGGTTTCTTCCAGCGCGGTCTGGGTTGCCTGTTGGAATCCGCGGGATTCCAGCAGTTCACGCTGTTTATTTTCATATTTCTCTCTGGTTTCGTCATATTCCTTTTTCGTGGATTCCAGTGCGGAGCGGGTGGCTGACAGATCCGAAACCGCATTTTTGATGACATTTTTCAAGTCATCCATTTTCTTCCTGGTTTCCGCCAGCTCCAGATTGGTCAGCATCGTTGTTTTGACGTTTCTTTCAAGCTTGCTCCTTGATTCGGCCAGCTCTTTTTCCGTAACATTTAATTTGCCGCGCGTGAAAGACAGATCCATTTGGGATTCTGTGACTTTGCCTTTGAAAGTTTCCAGTTCTTTGGAAGTTCCTTGCAGTTTTTCATGAGCCTGACTGAGCGAGCTTTTCGTTTTATCCAGATCCGTTTTAGTGTCTTTCAGCAGATTCTCCGCTGCGGCTAAACGGTTTTTGGTATTAAGCAGTTCTTCGGTGGACGCCAGTAGTTTGGCGGTCTTTTCGTTTAATTGTTCGTGCCCCATGGCGATGCGTTTCCGCAGAAGATCCAGGTCGGCGTCGGAGAATTTGCTCTTTAAATTTGCCAGCTCGGCCAGGGACGCGTCAATTTGCGCTTTCACTGCCGGGCTCTTAGTGGTTTCAGCCTGTCCCGGCTTTTTTAATTTTTCCAGCTGGGCCTGGATGCGGGCCATTTCCTGCTGTACTTCTTTCAGTTTGGCATCACTGTCCTGCATCGTTCCGAGTTTTGCGCGTGCGGCAAGCAGTTCTTTTTCCGCCAGTTCCAGCGTGACCTTTTTCCGTTTTAGCTCTTCGATTATCATTATGGCGGTGCGGTCGCTGACAACTGTACCGCTCCCATGATGCACATTAGCCGGGGTCACCCCCGTGCTCAGTGACATTACTGACAATACAATAAAGTCACACATGACAATTAGAATTGAACGGTTCACGGTTATTTATCTCCGGACGTTTTTTTGTTCTCATTGGCCGCGTCCAGCAACTGCTGACGCAGCGGAAATTGCAGTGCCACTCGCAGCATGACGCTGAATATGATACCGATCAGGGTGGCGGAGTAGGCGATCAGACGGCTGATCTGGGGATTAAACGTCATGACGATGAAGGAAGAGACCGTGCCGAAAAGCCCGATATACAGCGGCAGATCCAGAAAAATATCCGCGTTTTCAATCTTTTTCAGCTTCAGCTCAACACATTCCTTGCTCAATCTCAGGCCGCGGAAAACCCGGAACGCCACAAACAGCGCGGTGAACTGGATAACGATGATCGAGGAGAAGATATAGAATGACAGCTTGCTGTAAAAAATAGCCATCTCCGGATCGCCGCCAACCGCAGTGCCGCCTGACGCCGCACCGGCTCCGGCGCCGCCGCTGGTGCCTTCAAATAAGCCGCGGAAGAACGGGGAAAGATTATATACGTAGGAAATCATCAGAAAAACGGTAGTAGCAAACAGGAATAGAACAACAATATTGAGTAACATTAACAAATTTTTTTTCATTACCTGACCCTTGTCTTGAACGTTACAGCGGATGGCGATGCAGTTTCAACGTTCCGCTCTGTTAATTACTTCATTAAAGCCCGGATGTTCCGGCATAAACCCGTGAACGGTATAAATCTAACGTTATTTGGACGATTATTCAAGAGCATAAAAATTGATTTTTTATCATATTGATACTCCTTGGAAACTATTATACTCTAACACGGTTGAAAATTTAAGAATAGACGAGCTGGATTGCGGATTGTATTTTTTTGATCCGATTTAGAGCCGATATGAATATCGCCTGAAGGAGGAGCGGGAAAAGACAGCAGCAAGACGCTCGTACCGCGCAATTGCGGGATTGCGATCTTTCGAGTCTCGATACCCCGGTATCGGCAACCTTTCAGAATACGAACTTAGCGCGGCATAGCCGCAACCAAAAATACACCTTAACCACGAAAGGCATCCCGCAGTCGCGGGACTAACCTGAGAGTTAGCAGGACACGAAAAAGAACAAATACACTTCATCCCGCAGGCGCGGGAGCATGAAGTGAATGAAGTTAAACCCGGGAACGCCGCTCTCCGCAGCGGCTTTAGGATTTCGCCTTTGGCGACTAATCCCGCGACTGCGGTACCGCTGGATCACGCCCGGCGGGCCGCCCGGGGACGAAAAGACAGTTCCCCCCTTCACCATGAAGCGCATGAAGTTAAACCAATGGAGCGCCGGTCGTCAGACCGGCTTTATTTTAAATAGTACAGCAAGCTTCCAGCTTGCGATTCTCTTTCTCAAGCTGGAAGCTTGAGGTACTCTAAGCACCAGTGACGCGACATATTGTTCCCTGTATCCAGGCAGCGGAAACATAAAATCTAAAGTGCGCCTCCTACATTCCGGCTCTTTTTATCCCTCAAAATTCAAAAACAATGCCTCCAGTGCGGGAACACGGCATGGAGCCACATATTTGCCATGATTGATTTGCAGATTCGCGTTCTCCCATTTTCCGTCGGGAGTAAGAATTTCCGCCGAATCCGGATCGACATGATTGATTTTGAATTCCACCTGTTCCAGATCATCCAGCGTGGAGTTGATAAACGCGGCGAAAGTTCCTGTTGAATGACGGCAGCGATAAACATGCATAGGGTAAACGCCGCCCATTGCGACTGTCGTGCCCAAACTGGTTATAAGCCGCTGAAAAAGTTTTCGCCGGAAATTATTAAAGAAGCCGGCAAAGAACTGACTCTCCCCTAACGGATATGCCAGCGTGATCACCGTGCCGCCGAGTTCATTGCTGAATTTCACCATTCCCGGTGATATTGCTTTATGGTCAAACCTATGGACCATGGTCAATACCTCCGCATTATCCGCCGGTTCAAATACCCATAACCGCATACTGCAGCGCTGGGCGCTCATGCGCGGACGGCTCAAACCGTAACAGTCAATAGCTTCCGATATTATTTCCTCGTAGGCATACCCCGTGTTGTTCAGCGTCTGCCAGGCCGCCGCTTTTATGCCGGCGAACTTGCCGAACCCGCGGCGCTGCAATATCTCCGAAGCCTCTGCATCAAGAATCAACTGTCCCGATAATAATTGCCGCAATGCGTCATCCGGCAGTGCATTCAACGTTTGTCCGCTTACCGCAATGGTCCGGCCGGCATCGATCGTTGTCGTTATGCGGTGCGAAATACCCAATAGATAAAAAACGTCGCTCCATAGTTGACTGGGTTTATACAGTCCGAAAAATGAATCGCGTCGTGTGCAGTTTGCATGGTATGATACTTCCGGCAGAGCAAGAACGTCAATGCCTTCGGCATTCCGGTCATCCAGGTTCAGTCCGGATAATGTATCAAGGCGCGGTTTTACTGCCGCCAGCATCCGGTCGAAATCACGGTCCAGCGCTATTCCGTTACCCATCATGTCATAATGATTGATGGTGATTCCACGGGAGCCGTAACAAACGCTGTGCAGGCATTCCCAGACGCTATATTTTGCGCTTTTAGAATAACGTCCGCAGCGCGGAGAGTTTTCCAGTTCCGGGTAAATAACTGTTCCGGCGGCGGCATAGGCAATTGTCTGCCGGGTGACCGACGGCGGCGTGGTGAGTGCTCGGAGTTCAGTATACGGCGGCAGATGCGGACGCAATTGAAGCGGACGTGCCGGCGAAAAAGCCTTGCCCAGCGCCGCCCAGTCACGGCCCTCGACGCTGTGTATATCCGGCACTGAACTCATCAGCGCCAGTTCAACATCAGGATTTTCCGCATGGACTCTCTTTTCCAGATATTGCGCCGGTTCGATCAAAGTATCGCGCCACAAGTTCAGCCATATTTCACGCCACGGATGCGGCGTTCCAGGGGCAAGAACATTATCCAGCAGTTCTTCACGGCTTACCGTTTCACCGACGATATCACTGAACCGTTTTAAGTGCAGAGGACAGCAGCAGCCGCCGAAATTCATCTCCGGTTCATGGTTGTGCAGCCGCCAGTCATCCTCCACCCAGATTGCCGACGGCGTAACGCGCCCGGCGATATCGGCGAAGAAATCGCCCAGCTGCTTTTGCCACTCACAGTCGAGCGGGCAGGCGGTAATGGGGGAGACAATGCCATTTTCGCCGACCAGCGGCTGAATATTCTGCTGTTCGACGCCGAACTTGCGCCCTCTTGACAGATGGACTGTTGTCGTCCAGGGATTCACGCTCATATCAATGCCGTTATCATTCAGCGCCTTTTTAACCTTGACGGCCAGCTGAAACCATTTTTCCAGTTCATCATGATCAGGATAGCCGCAATAAAGTTCTTCCGGATTGGAAAAAAACATCACTTCTGCGACTTTGCCCTTATGGCAGAATTCCAGCAATTCGGCAATCCGGTCATCTTCATGAAAACCGGGATCAATATAATAGCGCAGAATATAACGGAATGACATAATTACTCTTTAACCGCACCTTCTATGATTACAGCTTTAGCACCCTTCGGATGGTCGTCATTGAAGCTGATATCATCGATATCGATAGATGCTGCTGGATTACCAATTTTTGCAAGATTGGCTGTCCGGTTGATACCATAGAAGTTACAGTTTTTAACAATCAGGCGGCCGGTAAACAGCGGGTCCGTGTTAATGGGAATATTATTGCCGGTGACATATCCGCCGCATGACTGCATATTGAGGCTGGCCATTCTCTGGACCGTTTTAACACCCTTGCTGTCTTGTGTATGTATTTTATTTGGATTTGCGGTGGCTAAGAAATTTCCGCTTTCAATGTGGGCGTTGGATATATACACGCCGCCATAGGTGCTGTAATACTGCGGCTTGGTGCATCTGATCGGCTGCACTTCGATAAGAGGAACCTTGTTGGAAAAATTAGCTAATCCGCCTCCGGTAAAGTATACAAGCCCCCCAATGCATCTCACCAGCGTGCTGTCCGCCGCCTCCCACGCTGCTTTTCTGGGGTCGCCTTTGGGAAGAGTCCATGGATATGAATAAATCAGGGCGCTTGAAAACAGAGCTATTGTATTTGCGCCGACGGCTTCAGCTCCGCGCAGGCAGTGTGCGGTTGCTCCGCCAATTATCTCGATTTCGCTGTCGCCTTTTTCCGCATCCCCGGGGATGCCGCTGGTTGCCCATTGGCGGTTGCCGAACAACCACGGCAGCGACGCCCGCCAGATCACCACGTTATTGCTGATAAAATGACGGGAGTTGACATTGATGATGCAATCATAGCCAAGGTTATAATTGCCGTCAATCGTCAGGTTGCCGGTAATCTTGCAGAAAGATTTCGTGAAGCGCAGCAGATGCGGATATTGTCCGGAAGCTTTGGCAATCAGCCAGGCGTTTTCCGCATTAATGGTCAACCCGCTGGTATTAATATTCAAACTGCCGACCAGGTAGGTGCGTGTCAGTAAAATATAATTCCCGCCGGGGCCGAATCCCGGCTCTTTGCAGGAATTAAAGGTGCGCTGCAGCGCTTCAGTGTCATCGGCGATGCCGTCACCGGTTGCGCCGAACCATTCCGGAATAAGTTTTTTCACGTTGGCGATAGTGCCCTTGCCGCCGAATATGCACCATTCCCCCGCTGTAAATCCCTTTTCAAACTTGACGACAGCCCCCGCCTGAATATTCAGATGCGCCCCCGGTTCAAACACCACCGCGTCGTTAAATGTCGTATTCTGGACAATCGGATATTCGCCCGCGGCAAAACGGATAATATTGTCCGGGCGCGTTATTGATGCTGCCGCCTGTTGTTCTGCTGCGCCAACGACGATGGTACAGCATAACAGAATAGTAAATGTCGTGATATGGGAAAGTTTAAATTTCATGTGTTATAATCCTTTTATTATATTTACATTATGTTGATAAATTAATTAAAACTTAAAATTTAATACGGCGACCAATTCAGATATCGCGGATCGGTTGTCGTCGCACAGGTGATTAGCGGTTTATAAGGTTTAGCGCTGCCATCCAGATGTGACATATTTGTCATATTGCTATGAATATAGCCGATGCGGGTGTCTGTGCTGGAAGTAGCAGCCGTATTTCCTCCGCGCATGTCAAAAACCCAGAATACCTGGGATGGACGCCGTGCACGATTGATTTTAATGCCGGCTGTGCCACTTGCGCCAGCAGTATTACTGGATACATGATTGTTGATGGCATAACCGAGTCCGTCCTGCCCATAGGCGCACCGGGTACTGGTGCAATAATTTGCCGGGTCGTTCTGAATATCCTTTTGCATAATTGAGTTGCAGTGGAAAATCGGATAGTTCCGGTTAGCGTAAAAGATTTGATCCCCCTTGGAACTGATTCGCATGGGCAAGCCGAGGTAAGTACCGATGCGATTAGTCCAATATACGTATTCCGGCCAAACTCCGCGCCCAGGCAAATAGTCGCCATTATCGACGGCATACATGGTCGTTGCCGTTCCGATTTGTTTCAACTGGTTCAGGCACTGGGTCGCCTTGGCTTTTTCGCGAGCCTTGTTAAGCGCTGGCAGCAGCATGCCGGCCAGAATGGCTATGATCGCGATCACCACCAGGAGTTCTATAAGTGTAAAACTGGTCGACCTTTTCACTTTTTTCTCCCTGCTTTAATTTGTTCATGGATTGTTTTTTTCATTTTTCTCTCCTGTTTGTTTATTGGGTTCTGTCAAATCGTTATTTTTTGAGTTGAGCCGCGAATGATGAACCTGGTTTTTACAACCGGGGCTGGGCATGCTGCAGAGCCTTCAATGGTTTGCTTTAATAGTCTGACGGCCTCGGCCGCCTGGGCGGCAATTCCCCAGTCTATGCTGGAAATGGCAGGATTGAAAAAATCCGTAAAAAATTCATTATCGTATCCGACTACTGCCACTTGTCCGGGAACTTCAATATGACGGCGCTGTAATTCGTTGATGATTGCCGCGGCGTAAAAATCATTCTGCGCGAAAATAGCATCCAGACGGTTTGCTGCAATGAAATCAACACTTTCCTTCGCCGACTGCCGCACTTCCAGCGTTTCATAACTGCGCTGCTGCAGCAGGATGAATTGCTGCAACTGTTGTTTTTGCATCGCCTGCCTATAACCGTCCAGCCGTCCTCGCAGACTGCGCCAGTCGCCGTGACTGCGGATGATGCCGATGCGCCGGCAGTTCTGTTTTGTCAGGTGATCAACGGCGTCGATAATGCCGCTGCTCCAGTCCAGTTCCACGCAGGCCAAGGATTGAAAACATGGTTTGTCGATGAAGACAGTTTTTCCGGCATTCGCAAAACATTTCTGTAATTGTTCCTCTTTGCCCGGATAATCGTGAGCGAGAGAAATGATGCCGTCCACTCCATGCCGCAGCAACCGGTGATAACTGTCACAGAGCCGGGTTACGTTATCGTGCGCTTCGGCGGTCATCAGGCCATAGCCGGATTTTGCGGCTTCCCGCTCAATGTGACTTAATATCCGGAAAGTGACCGCCGGGGCCAGGGAATCAATCAGGATGCCGATCATATGGCTGGACTCGCCGGCTAAAACTTTGGCGGCCAGATTCGGCTGATAATCTAATTCGCGGACTATCTGCAGAATCTTTTCCTGGGTTGCGGAAGATACCCGTACCGGACTTTTACGTGGATTTAACGTCTGGGAAACGGTCATTACAGAAACATTCGCCGCTTTGGCGATATCCCGCATGGTGATACTATTATTTTTCTTCTTAACCATTTTATTCCTGATTCCGCATTTATTCAATTCTAATGTACCGATATATCATATTATATTTCCTCCTTAAAAATAAGTCAATAGCCTAAAGTATTAATAAAGATAAAATTAACCTAAAAAAAGCAGTCGAGCCAGTGTGCCGCGGCCGACCCGGAGGATCTTCACTCTCCTGCTCCTGTGGGATGAAGCTGCCTTTTTTTATCCTCATATCCTGTCCATCCCTGTTAAACCCTTTGGTTGCGGTTATGCCGCGCTAAGTTGGTTATTGAATATTCTCCGCGACTGTTCATTCTGGCTCCTGAATTCTGGCTCCTCTTGCAATTACTTCAATAATACTGTTATGCCTTCAGGCTTGGTAATTTCCGGCTTTTTGCCCTTCTCCGCCGTGATTTTAACCGGACCGCAAGGGGTCGGGAATGAACCTTCAAGCCAGTCCAGGCCGGCCAGATTCGGTTTTACTTCCACCGTCTTTGCGCCGGGCTCAAGGATTTTCATTCCCGCCAGATGTTCGATCATCCAGGCGGCCGGGCCGCCAGCCCAGCCATGGCACAAACTGTGGCGTAATCCTTTATAACAGTAATTACCGAAATCGGCGTGAATATCTTTTTTGCCGGGAACCGGAAGTTCATCAATCCGGAAAGCATTCTCTGTCCAGCGCAGATCAAAATCCTCCCAGAAGGTTGTCGCCCCGAAATCCAGCATGGCGCCCCAGTAGCGCCGGATAACATCCAGCGCCCCGGCATGATCACCCGCCATTGCCCGTGCCTGCAAGGTGTAATATCCAAGAAATGTACTGAGCCCTTCCAGCGGGTTGACAGCCAGGACATCGCGGTTGATTTGAGCTGCATCAACGAGGCCGGATACGGCCTGCATGGCTGCCGCCTGCTTGTATCCGGCGGCATCGGGGCAGTGCCGCCCCAGACGCGATGCCGCGATGCGGCACAATTCAGCAGTGGCCGGCTCGTTCAGATAGCGGCAGAGCTTTTCGCCGCAGTTCATTGTCCAGAACATCAAACCTTGAAGTCCGGCGTGAGTCGCCTCCGGACTGGCTTGCGACGGCCAGTCGAGAAAACGGCGTCCGGGCAGTTGTTCCGCCCCGTCCGCGCCGATATACTCTGAAAACTGCTTGAGCAGAGCTAAGAGATAATCTTTCTGCTGCCGCAGATACGTTAAATCGCCGTGATGCCAGTACCAGTCGTGCTGGACGATAACCCACCAGCACGAATATGAGGATATGTTGTTCATGACAAGCGGCAAAGCCGTGCGGTCACGCAGAAAGTCCAGACTGTCCGGAACTATTTTATTGTCATCAAATACCGCCAGAATTACTTTAATTTCCGGATGCAGATCCCCCATCCAGACCAGCCGGTCGCGCTTGATCCCGTCATAAATATAATCCTGCATATTTAAATGGACGGTGTAAGCGGCGGTCTGCCAGATCTGGTTCAACCGCTTGTCGGAACATTTAAAATTGCCGGCGTATTCCAAATCGCGATATATTGCTACAGCCTGCATGCCGATGAGCGGCAATGGCTTTTCAGAGTTTTCTGGCAGATCAATGCGGACAAACCGGAATCCGGTATTACCAATATCTGTCATCCCCATCCGGGCGATAAGATAAATTCCATCATGAATGGAATGATCATTATTGGGCTGCCCGCAGGTTTCGCTGACCGACTCGCCGAAACGGATGCGCACTTGAGCCTGACTGTCGCAGGGCGCGGTAGTCAGCCGAATTCCGCCATTAAGTTCAATGCCGAAATCAAGTATAATCCAGCCGCCCGGCATTAGAATGCAATTCTTACTGACCCCGTTGAAAAACGCCTGCCGTTCATAGGAGCCAATCAGCTTCTCCACGCCCTCGGCATCTTGACTGGAGACAACACGTTTCGGGGGCAAATATCTGCGGCAGCGGTCATCCTGGACTGAATCCAGATATGTCAAACGCCTATTTGAAGTCATTCAAATGTCTCCTGTCTATATTTAAAATTCATTCATGCAACCAGATATGGGATTTATTGTTTTATCAACATTATTCTCAATTCGACTCTACATTTTCCAGAAATGCTGATCAAAGACGTTTAATCGTATGGCAATTTTCTTTTTTTCGGATAATCTCTTTATTTCCGCATGGTAAGTATGCGACGCATATTCTGCCCTAAAATTGGAATCAGGATTTTGTCAGGCACATCCAGTGATAGTAGGCGTCCAATCTCCCAGTAGATATCATGAGCCATAGCGTCAGTGCCGAAAACAATCTGCCGGGGATTAACCTGCTGCAATGTTTTTTCCCATGAGACGGTATTGCAAAAACTGCCGCACCACTCAAGGTAGACATTCGGGTTGCCTTGTGCAAGTGATTCTGCCTCCCGGCGTCCTTCTTCATTGCCTCCTGAATGACCTAGCAGGAAATGTGCGTGCGGATATTTCTTTACAACGTCCTTGAGCAGGCTGATATCGTCTTTCCCCCATGTATGGTTGAGTATCGGCAGGTGATGGCGATTGGCATAGTCCCACATCGGAGTGAAACGTTGATCATTTATCTTTACTCCCCAATAGCCGCAGAGAGTTTTGAAACCAGCAAAGAACTGTCCTGAAAAATATCTGTCGAAATTACGGATAAGCGCGTCGGCGTAAAACGGGTTGAACCCCAGGTAACCTTTGAATCGGCTTGAATTGGTAAGCAGAACCTTTTCAAGCAGATTATTCCCCTCAACTGCATCCCCCATAAGTGCTTGCATCCCTGAAACAAGTACGGTTTGAATGCCAATAGCATCCATAGTTCTCAATGCCGGCTTTACCTGGCTGCATTCATCCTGTTCCTTCAAAACATAACCGCCGGAAGGGCCAAGATGGAAGTGCGCATCCACAACATCCACGCCCAGCACTTTTCCCGACAGACAACGATCCCACAAAGAATCTGCCGGTTTTGCTGACCGCACAGATGTGGCCTTTGCGCAGCCTTTCAGACCGAGCAGGCGCTCCAGATTGCCGTGCATGATAAGCTGCCGTTCCTTCTCGGTGACATCCCCCCTTGCCAATTGGGCGATTGCCGCCCCACCATGCGACTTGTAACTTGTGCCGAACAACAGTCGTTCTGCTCCAAAATGTTCCACAATCTGTTCAACGGAGCCATATGAATGTAACCAGGAATTGTCAACCAGAATGTTCTTTCTGCGTCTCATCAGGTCAAATACGACGATGCAATGTCCCCACATAACCTCGGTCAGAACCAATGGTATTTCCGGAAACATGCCCGTGAATTCGAGAATGTCCTGGATATTGCTTTCGTCATGGCGCATGATTATAAAAGGCTTGATATCTGCAATTTCGCGGATTACCGGCTCCAGCTGACAAAGCGTGAGTCTTTTAAACACGTTTACAAAACGGAGGGCGCGGGTCTCCCCGACGATCATTTGCTGCTTCAGCGTTTGGATACCGTTTCGCTCATATTGCATAAGCCCGGAGACTGTAAGAGCCGGGATTATTCGTCCTTTTGCAGTTGGAGTCTGTTTAATTTTATCTATCAACTTCTGATTGCTTGACAGTGCGTGGTTCTGGCGCGACTCAATATTCCAGACCAGAGACTTGCTGATTCCGAGCCGATTCATAAAGTCCATACGATCCTGTATTACCGGAAATTCGGAGTCTCCGGTTGCGCTTTTGCCGAAGAATGCATTTACATCAATGAACCGTGAACATTCTGTAAGATTTTTCATAATTGCTCTTAACCAGCTTTTTTATCATTGTTTTTTCGTTTTTAACTAATATGATGTACCGGTATATTAAATATACAATGCCCTTAAAATAAAGTCAATCATAAAAATAAAAATTCTCCCGATATTGTCATGATTGCGCGGCTGGCGGTATCCCTTGAATTACTTCCGGCGGTTGGGCGTTAGGTGCGGTGTGCGCCTGATAAATCAGCGGATTCGCCCAGCGGACGGCGTTGCCGATTACTCTGAGCACGTTTTGGTCATAATAAATCGAGTAGGTTTCATGGCCGGGACTGAAATAGAACAGTTTGCCGTGACCGCGTTCAAGCGCCACGCCGCTGCGGAAAACTTCACCGCCTTCAAACCATGAGATAAAGATGATTTTGCCGTCCTGCGGGATGTCGAAGCGTTCGCCGTACATTTCAGTATGCGGAAGTTCAAAATATTCGCCGATACCCTGAGAGATCGGATGGGACGGTTCGATATTCCAGAGACGTTCCTTTTCGCCGGCTTCACGCCATTTTAATGAACAACTGGTGCCCATGAGCGTTTTGAAAATCTTTGAGAAGTGACCGGAATGCAGAACGATCAGTCCCATGCCTTCAAGCACGCGCTTATGAACACGTTTGACAATCTCGTCTTTTACTTCCCCGTGGGCGCAATGGCCCCACCAGAGCAATACATCTGTACTGCTGACCACGTCTTCGGTCAATCCGTGTTCCGGTTCGTCAAGTGACGCCAGCCGGATATTCAGATCCTCCGCGCTGATGCCGTCGGCGATCGCTTTGTGCAATCCTTCAGGATATAGTTTTTTTACGGCTGAGTTAGTTTTCTCGTGACGGAATTCATTCCAGATTGTAACATTGATTTTCTTTAGCATGTTTTTCATTTTTCTAACAATTTTCTTTCCAATTCCAATAAAACCTGCACCAGTTCTTCATGGATTTCTTTCAATGGCAGACGTCCCTGGATGATTGGAACGGTTTGACCGCCATAACCGCCCCGGCTCTGTTTATCGGTGGCATAACCGAGATATTCATTGGTGAAAGACATTACCAGCGGGATTGGCGATTTTGCTGCTGCTTTTACATCGTTTTTGATAGCCTGAAAAGTCTCAAAAGGTGAACCAAGCAACGCAATCGGACCAATCTTGAACCCATGAATTTTAGTCGTCGGATAAGTTGATTTGCCCCTTTTTATCAATGGAATTATCTGCCGGTATGCGTTAATATAGACCATTTCCATTCTGACGGCATGGTCTGCGTCGGAGGCATCCGCCTTCTGCACGGCATGTTCTTTTTCGACCAGAATTTTTTCCAGTTCGCTGATTTCCAGTTTAGCCTCGGTGAAATCAGTTGGCACAATCGCGGAGTTGATTTGTTCGATTTTCAGCGGTCCGGCCTGACTCAGACCGTTTCTAACGGCATTGGCAAACCGCCCGGCGATTACATCAAGCGCCAGCAAAGATTCCTGTTCGGTTTTATGAACTACGCAGGAATTTACATCCCCCTGGGCTCCCTGGAGGAAAAGCCCGATTGAACCGGGAAGTTCGCGTTCAAGATTATTCAGCGCCACGCCCGGGAAATCCCCGTGAATATAATGGCTTTGTGCGCAGCATACCACCGGATGACAGCCGAAATAAGCCATGAAGCCGGTTATTCGACCCTGACTTTCAACTTTAATCACATGACAGGAAATATCAGTAAGTTCCGGTTTTGCTGGTCGCCAGTCACTGGATAAAACGTCTTCCAGCGGCTGGGCGTCTTTATCATACACCCGGTTCAGTCCGATCCCTTCGCAGGGAACTTCCGCGTGACTGAGTTCCGCTTCCCGAAGATTATTTACCGCGTCAATGCAGGCCTGAGCTATTTTGTAAGGCAGTATTTCCAGATAAGGCAGATCCATCTCTCCCCAGCCGTTCATTTCTGATGTCGCCGGTCCGCTATGAGTGTGGGTGCAATGCACCATTACGTCTTCTTCGGCAAGTCCGGTTGCACTCTTAACCGCGGCTTTGATTTTATCCGTCATCGGCGTTTGCAAGCCAAGCAGATCACAGCTTACAATTACCAGTCTTTTTCCGGCCTGTTCTATGGCAAATGCTTTAGCCCACAGATTATCGCGCACCGCCGTGGAATAACGGTGTAGATACGGCCCGAAACCGGTCAGTTCGACCCCGGTTCTGGGAGTGATGTTGATTTTAGCCAATCCAGCTTTCATAATGATTTATCCTTCAATGTTTAAAATTTACCGCAATAACGTCTTCTGACATTTTCGTTAATAGCTCAAATTGCTTATGACAGCATCAGTTCGCCGACTTGCCTTTGGGCGGCAATGAGGCGGTCCTCCCAGTCCTCCTTGTCTGAATCCGGCAATCTGTTTTCCCTGATTACAGCATTCAACACTCCGTCCAATCCGTCCGCTAGCGATATCTCCGGATGGAATTCAGGGACATCTCGCATGAGTTTTTCCGGACTGTAGATGGTGTTATGCGAGAAGATACTTTCGCAAATCCCGACATTCGGGACTTTTGCCGCCAGCAGAGTCGCCAGCGGAATACCAACCAGTTCAACGTCGCGGCCAATTACTTTCATCGCCGTCCGGTGATAGTCTGCCCACGTTCCGAATTCTTTTCTCATCATGTTATAGGTCTGTCCGATACAACGTTCGCGGCCTAGCGCAAAGACAAATGCCGGAGCGGCATCATCAACATGAAGCCACTGGTGAAGCGCTCTGCCGTCCCCGCAAATGGTGATCGGCTTGTCTTTGCGGATACGGTCCACCCAGGCTGTTTCCCAGGCAATTTGCCGGAGCATTGGAAAAAGCGGCCCGTATGTTGTGCTTGGCCTGATGATCGTAACCGGAAATCCACCGCCGTAATGCGCCTCAAGGAAGACTCTTTCCGCCTCTGCTTTATTCTGTCCATAGCTGCTGACAGGTCTTAGCGGATGATCCTCCGTCACCGGAAGCCAGTCATAGTCAACCCCATAAACGCAAACTGTCGAACAGAAAATAAAATGTTTGACATTGCCGAACGCCTTAATCGAGCTCCTGGCATCCTCCGCATCAAAACAAATCATATCGATCACCGCGTCAAAACAACATTCCCTCATGGTTTTTTCAAACTCAATGTGATTCTTGCGGTCTCCGTGAATTTCCTTTACGCCGGACGGGGCTACCCGTCTCATGCCTCGATTAAACACCGTAACCTCGTGCCCGACTTCATTCAGGAGTCGGACAATGCCCGTACTGATATTTCCCGTGCCGCCTATAACGCATACCTTCATAATAAATTCACCTGCGCTCTATTGCTGATACTATTACTTTTATATTTCTGACACCGGACTATACTTCCAGAAAAGCCGCTTATCAATATTACTTGCAGTAAGCGCTCATGACTTTTTCGACCGCCGCCGCCATGGCTTTCATTAAACGCTTATTGGTCAGCAGCCAAGTATGACTCATTCCCAGCTGACGGTTTGTGCAGACATCTTCAACTACATCATTGCTGTGAATTTTGAATTTTGATTTCGGCACGCTCCATAGCAGATGCTTATAAACCGGACCGTAGCCGCCGATACCGCAGCCCATGCCTTCAGCACCTAGAGCCGCCTGTACTTCTTTAATCGTTATTCCAGATTTTAACTTTGACGGCTGGAGCAGCAGGACAAAGTTGTAGTATCCCTGCCGGTCCGCCTTGCGGCCTCTGGACTGGACGGTTATGCCGGGAACGTCTTTGATCAGTTCCGTGAAATACATAGCGTTTTTGTCGCGCAGGACAGTTTGCGCATTTAAATGTTTCATGGCGTCAAGCAGAATTGCCGCATTAAACTCAAGCCCGCGGTAATTGTGGCAGATCATGCCTTCCTGCGGACCGCTGGCGGCCATGCCCTGCTTCTGGCCGGCGGAATATCCGATATGTTTTATTCGGAACAACTTATCCGCCAGTTCATCGCTGTTTGTCAGGCAGATTCCGCCTTCGCCGGAAGAAAGTGTTTTAGACTGCTGAAAACTGAAAGAGCCGACATGTCCGATGCTGCCGAGACCTTTGCCGTCCCAGATTCCGCCCTGGGCATGGGCGCAATCTTCAATCACCGGAATATTAAACTCTTTGGAAATCTTCATGAATTTATCCATGTCAGCCATAGAGCCGAAAAGGTGGACCGGAATAATGGCTTTGGTTTTTGAGGTGATTGCTTTTCTGACTTTTTCCGGATCAAGACACAGCGTGTCAGGTTCTACGTCAACAAAAACCGGAATTGCGCCAAGATATACTGCCGCCATTGCGGTTGCCAGCCAGGTATTGCCTGGAACGATGACTTCGTCGCCGGCTTTCACCCCCAGCGCATGGAGTGCGCTTTCAAGCGTCACTGTGCCGTTGACCATGAATACCCCGTGCCTGGCGCCGCAGTATTTAGCAAACTTAAGGGAGAATTCCTGTTCATAAGGGCCGTTGAATGACCATTTGCCGCTCATATAAATGGCTTTCAGTTTCTCGGCGGTTTCCTGATATACCGGCGGCCATGGCTGTAAATTTTTTTTTACTTCATCGGATACTGCTCTTTTGCCGCCGTCAATTGCCAGTTGGTTTTTCATAGTTTGTTTATCCCTTTTAAATTTTATTACATATAATTGCAATGTTGATTTATTCTGATATGATAAGTATAATGTTTTTTGTGCTGTAAGTCAATATATCACTGTTGCTAAAAGTTAATCACTATTGCGAAAATTGAAAAATGAATGAAGAACTGTTCAACGTTGATATGGCAAAAATGCTGCTGTCTCCGGAGCAATGGAAATTCATCGCCGGTTTTTTGCCGGAAGAAGTGTCGCCGGTCACTAAAATTAGCATGGCGGAAGTTAAAGCGAAAAAGCTCGACAGGCATTGCGCCCGTGAGATTCTGGTTCCTCTGTCCGGTAACTACGATTACAGTTTTAACGGGAAATGTTATAACTGTGAGCCGGGCACGATGTTTCTGATTGATGCCAATATTGAACATGAAACCGGCTACACCAGATATTCGGACAACCTGATTCATTTATGGCTGTTTGTCGAACATAAGCAAATTCTGATACAGTATCTGAAAATTCATCATGGCAAAATGGAAAGTAAGCGCAAAATTGCCATAAATGATTTTGTGTCTGATATGAATCTTTACGATTTGTGGGAAGCTCTTCGACATGAAACTGGTGAATTCCAGATTTTTGTAATCCGCCGCAAGTTTATGCTGGCATTATCCCTGATTTTTATCAGGATTCTTGAAATCGAGAAAACCGGGACCAGTCCGGACACATACCAGAAAATGATGGTGGAAATGGTTAAAGACCGTATTCAGAAAAACTTTCGACAGGGTATCAATCTGGCGCAACTGGCACGAGTTGGCGGTTACAGTAAATTCTATTTCCTGCGGCTGTTTAAGCAATATTCCGGTTATACCGTTTACGAATATTTCAACCAGTGCCGGATTAACGAAATGCAATATTTGCTTCAGAAAAACCTTTCCCAAAAAGAAATTGCCCGTGAATTGGGCTTTTCATGTGCCGCTGCGTTTTCTAATTGGCGCAGGAAAATGAATCATCCCGGAGATACTTGATTTTTCCTGCAGGGGAGAAAAAGCCCAAAAGAATGAAATAAATTTAAAAATTGAATAAGTCTGACAGTTATCGCTAGCCTGTCACCCGGCGCACATCCGGGATCACTGGAATCTATTTGGCGCATAACTTGGACGTAAGAATGAGTTTTAAAATTTATTTTACCTCGTTATTTAAGTGCAATATCAATGTTCCAGTTGACAAAATCACTAATTAGTAAAAAGACTATTGTGCCCGCTTTGCGGGAGTTGAGGGTTTTGCCCCGCTTGCGGGTCCCGCGACTGCGGGAAAGAAAATGGGCCAAGTTGAAAGTGAAAAACGGGAACAATGGAACGGGGGAAATGTTTAACGCAAAAGGCGCAGAGGTCGCGAAGGGAAAACATGGGAAAGGTTGTCCACTAATTACACGAATGAACACGAATGAATATTTTGCTGTGAATTTGATTTTGCATCACAAAATCAAACTCACAGCAAGCGTTTCTATTTTATTAGTGCTCCCGCCTTGCGGGATGCCTTTCGTGGTTAAACTGGTGACTGGTGACTGTTAACTTACCGTACACAAATTACGTTTTGGTATTTTTAAGATGTTACTCCATAGATATTTGCGGTAAATTTAACCTAACATATTTTACTTTTTGTCGTCATCAGTGATAGATTATATAAGCGATTGAAGGGATAAGCATCATGAAAATAAAGGTTGATATAAAAAAAGTTCGTTCCGGACAGAAATCTGGAGGAGCGGTTGGCAAAGATAT
>CAIPAT010000446.1 GCA_903863035.1 uncultured Lentisphaeria bacterium | reverse complement strand
TGTAATATATGTGCGAAATCGGATGAACTACGGTAAAAGTGGAATTTTATATCGAAATTAAGATAAAGTAGCTATGACTTCCCTTGGTTTTGCAATTGGTCGGCCGTATCCCCCCGTTACAAGCGCAGCAGCAGGAAAGCGGCCCGCGCCGGTGATTACGCGTCGGGTGATTGGTGACGCGACGGCTATCGATATTCGTCCACTTTTAAACTTTATTTTCATTATTTGTTGCTGTTTGTTCAATTTACCCTATTGACTATTTGCGGCGAATCAATTATAATAGTGGTATGTAAAAAAAAACCACTAATCAATGTAAGAGGCTTGTGATGGCTAATATTCCGGCATATATGCGGATCAGGCAGTATGTTGTAGACTTGATGATACGCCACGTTGCCATTGACACGCGAATCATGTCCGAACGGGAACTATGCGCGAAGTTTGATGTTTCCCGTACCACGGCCCGCAAAGCGCTCAAGGAACTGATTGACGAAGGCGTCCTTTATGTAAAGCCAGGCAAGGGAATGTTCGGCAATGCAGCCATGTGGCGTAATTCTACACTAAAATCTTGCCGGTTCCACAAGATCATGGTGATTCACGGCAGCGGCAGGAGCATCTATATTGACGGTTTTCTCATGGATGTTCTCGCCCGACTGTACGATCATTTAAAGCTCTTTCCAGTGTTGCTCCAGACTCTCAACTGTATCGGACCCATTGAGCGGACGCTTGAAGAAATTGAAATGTACAGCCCGGATGGCATCATTTGGATACGTCCATTCGATAATATGGCCGAAGTGATTGCGGAGTTGCGCAAGAAGATTCCAGTCTGCGTGGTCGGCAATCTCCCCGTCGGCGCTCCATTCAGCGTAACTATGAATTACCGTCAGGCCGGCCAGCTGGCTGCGGCCTGGTTTCTTGATCGCGGCCTGTCGCAGTCTATTTTTGTCGGGCATGACCACGAATCGGCAATAAAATCGGAATTGCTGCAAGGCTGGAAGGAGGAGTTCGCCACTCGCGGGGCGGTATACAACGAACGTTTGCGGATTGACATAGATAGCGACATGGTTGGCCGGATGAGAGAATTGATGAAAAATAAGATCGAGGGTATTTTTACTTTCGCCTCTGAATTAATCCATGTGGATAATGTACTGACGGCAACCGGAGTGAAAGATTGCCCCGTGGTGATGGACGGGCCTTCCCACTACTTATCACGCATGGCAAAAACCGTCCCTGCCGCCCGACTGGTATTGTTTCCGCCATTGCTCGCTGAACTGGCAGCGGAAAATATGTTCCAATGCTTGGAGGTAAAGGGTTTTGAACCCGGTGAAATCGTACTTACCCCAGAGATGGAGAAAAATATTGACTCAAAAAGTAAAAATAACTGAACCCGCAGGAGGAGCAGAATTAAAGCGACCATATTTCAGAAAACAAACCATAAAACGGAGATGTAAATGAAAGCAAAAAAAAGTTGTAAGTCGTGGAGTTTCACGCTCATCGAACGTGTGTCCAGGTAAGGTATCACTAAACTAGACGAATGAAATGTTTCGTCCATACCAATTGTCCATTTCAGGTATGTAGCCTAATCACTAGTCACTGGCTAACGCGTGAGGATAAAGTTGCGAGACGGGAAAGCTGGGAACAGCGGACTTTAAGGCAGTCAGAGCAGCGAGGCAAATTAACGGGTCGCAGGAAGACGAACTACTGTAAGCATCGTAAAGGTAAAACACCGGT
>CAIPAT010000445.1 GCA_903863035.1 uncultured Lentisphaeria bacterium | reverse complement strand
GCATCTGGAAATAAACGAAGAGTCCGGCGAAGATACCGTTGATGCGGAAGTGATGGGAATTAAAATTGGAGACTGCGTTATAATCAGTTCGCCGGCGGAAATGCTGGTTGAGGTTGGTTTGAATGTAAAAAAAGCGTCGCCCTGCAAACACACTTTCATGGCGGCTTATTCCAACGGCTATCTGCATTACGGCGCGCCCGCTGATTACTACGACAAAGGCGGGTATGAGGTTACGGAATGTTTACTGGCGCCGGAGTGGCAGCAGCTTTATGAAGAAACCGCCGCTAAAATAATCAGCAAGCTTTAGATTTTATAAAGAATTATTAATTGGCAATTTCAAGATACTCTTAACCCAAAAAAAATATCATTATGAAAATGGACCCTTTTGAACGGTTATGGCCCAGACCTAAACAAATTAAAACTGGTGGGAAATTTCATACTCCTAAAGAGATTCGCTTTACCGGAGAAAAAATTCCAGTATGGATGATAAATGACTTCAGGGAAATTCATGAAATCCAAGTAACAGACAGTCTAAACGCATATAAAGTAAATCTTGAACTTTCTAATAATTTAACGAAAAGCGGCGAGTATCAATTATCATTGAAAGCAAGCGCCTGTCATGTTATGGCAGCAGATGCGGCTGGTTTAAGCTATGCAATACGCACACTTGAACAACTGTTTGTCTATTTTCCGGCGAATATGCCTGAAATTGATATAAACGATTATCCGGCTTTCAACAAACGCTGTTTTATGGTTGATATGGGTCGTTCTGTTTGGCGATTGCCTCTGTTAAAGCGCATGATTCGCATACTTCACCGGCTGAAAATGAATCAGTTGCATCTGCATTTGTATGACGATGAACTGTGTTCTATAAAGTTTAATGATTTGCCTTTTGGCTCGGAAAATCCATATGCCTTAACTCTTGAAGAGCTCAAAGAGCTAGTGGAATATGCTTCTGAATATTATGTGGAAATTGTTCCAGAGCTGGAGGCGTGGGGGCATGCAGGGTCAATCGTTTATCATCGTCCTGAGCTTAATGGAGGGCGGGGGATGTATGATGATGGAAGTTCTTTAATTATCTGCGAGGAAACATTCGAATTGTTTAAAAAAATGATTCTTCAAATTGCAGAATGCATGCCGAATAAAGCGACGATCCATCTCGGCCTGGATGAGGCAAAATGGTATCTGGGCAAGAATATGCCAGCCAAATTCACTCCGTCTGACATGGTTCAACGTTATTACGATATCATAAAAGAAGTCGGCGTCCAATTGGGAAAGGATTTGACATTACGCATATGGGCTGACCACGCAGGACGTCCAATTCCTGAAGAAATAAAAAGTGAAATAATCATTGAGCCATGGTGCTACTGGAATTCCCTTCAAGAGAAAATGCTGAAAGATATTGAACTATACTCAGGGGAAAATAAACAACCGTGGATGGCTGGCGCAGGTGTTAGCGGAGCACAGTACAGAGGGGCCTATCATGCCACAAGATTTTGGGCTAAGAATACTGAAAACAGCCCGAATATAGATGGTATTAATATCACATTCTGGTGTTGGAATAATATAGACGAAAAACTGATGAGTTTATTTTCCGGATCGTACTATCTTTGGAATCCTGGCGCTGAAACCAGTTTTGCCAGCGTCGAGGATTATGAGTCTTATGATCATATAGTTTTTCCAATTATGTATGGTTGGCAGTCGGCATTCAAAGACGCTAATCCCGATGCCATATGTAAAGACCGGGGGCCAGTGGTTTATCTTGGGCATTATCATTTTGGGGGTCGCCATCACCAGCCCGTTGCACCAACCGCATCACTCGCAGTGTCTCTTGCTGCAAATGGGCACGACTACCTGAAAGAGCATGAAATTATCTGAATACGGGTTTGTTGACGGAATACATTTGAGAACGAAAACTACAGCTTAAGCGGTATTATTGGTAAAACTTGAAATACAAATTACATAGTAACATAGGCCTTATGTGAAAAAAGAGATAAGATGAGTATTCCTGTATATCAGCAGATAAAAGACATTTTAAGAGAAGAGATTAGGCAGGGAAAGTATAAAGCCGGTAACACTATTCCTTCTGCCAATCAGTTAGCCAAAGACTTTTCAACCAGCCGCAATACTTCGGTTAAAGCTATTGCTGATCTGGTTCACGAAGGAATCGTCTATACCGTACAAGGCAAAGGAACGATAGTAAGTGATTTACGCAAAGAAATAAAAGAATCTAAGCTGAAGAAGAGAAATTCATCGGTTCCCGGCATCGTGATTATACTGGCTGATTTTGATAATATAAATAAGATGTCAACCTGAACCAAGAGTCCCGTGGATAGTATTTCCCGTAGTGAACTTGACGCTGGCGGCAGTGTTTTCGTGCTTTCAAGTATCCGATGCCCATGGATGCGATCACGGCAGGCAATGTATAGGTTGGCATATTTGATAATTGGAAATATAGAGGAGAAGTAAAGATTATGGACCGTATTTTTTGGAACTATCTGGAGGAGTTGCCGGAACAGGAGGTTGCATGGAAAGAATGGCAGCATCTAGCAGGATGGAATCGCTTTAACACTTTCTATACCCATTATCTGAGAGTCGATGGCCGCCGCGCCAAGCGGCTAAATTGCCCGG
>CAIPAT010000444.1 GCA_903863035.1 uncultured Lentisphaeria bacterium | reverse complement strand
CAAGAATAAACCTGCCGCCATTGTCGATTGATTCAGCCTATACTTAATATTATAAATCAAAAACTAAATAAAAGCAACCTCTTTTTTTTAAATTTTTGAAAAATATTTGGCATGTTTCAAATAATGGTTAAAGA
The DNA here is from genome assembly GCA_903863035.1 of uncultured Lentisphaeria bacterium. Taxonomy (GTDB): domain Bacteria; phylum Verrucomicrobiota; class Lentisphaeria; order Victivallales; family Victivallaceae; genus CAIPAT01. Next base: position 4,901 of record CAIPAT010000444.1, on the reverse strand, counting down.
TAGTTGACACTTTTTTGAGACGCATCCATTGAGAGCCGCAGGCTCGAATCATATCATGGTATCTTATATGTTTCGTTCCGACGGAACTCCAAATTTTAATTATCATTACTCCCCGGCCTAAAGTCCGGTGCTACAATATGTATCGCTCCGCCGGAGCTTGTTTTGACGGTTTTGCTTTATTTTATCAGAGCGTTATGTCATAAAAGTGTCAACTACCTTTTGAAGCATGCCGAGACTTCATCAGAATTTTTCAGCAATACAGCAGTGTCGTTAACCAACTTCAGGTACAGTTTATTTTCCCGATATGCTTCAACAGTTATCTTTTTCATCTTTCTGCCTGAACTTTAAGATCTTTCCCAGCCAGTTGCGGCTTTCCATCTTGCTTCGTCAGAGAGTTTCTTCTCTATCAAAGGCATAAGGAAGTCTGCAATTCTGCTGACAACAACATTAAAATCAGAAGGTCTTCCTTTCGGGTTTGTTTTCCGCAGAAAAGCGTTCCATTGCGTCAGCTTCATGGAATCTGTGGTAAATTCAGCAGTTAAGGCGAATGGGCGTTCTGATGGAATTGCTGTTTTCCGCCGCCCAAATGTTTTTATGATTGCGGTATTTAAGATGCCGTACTCGAAATTAAATTGTTCTGTTAAAAGCCAAATGTCATAGAAATCTTTTAAGCGGCTGTTTTTAATTCCAAGCGAGACCATTGCTTCAAATTTTTCAGATATGACAGTATAACGAGGATACATCTTTATTTTGGGCGGTTCCGCATTAAGAAGCACAGGATATTCACGAAAATCGGGGCCGGGAAAAATAGTGTCACCAAAGCCGATATCAAACTGCAATGAAACCCGTGCCTGGTCGATATAGGCGAAAAGAGTTATTCGAGTCCCTTGATATTGCCGGTCTTTTTTTATCTCGCTTGTTTTAATTGAAGAGGCATCAAAAAGTACGCCGTCCTGGGTAAGCACACTGACGTTGCAGATTTCAAGAAAACATTTTGCCATGAACTCTGGAGAAGATTCTCCGGAGCAGTAAAAGTCAACATCGCGTGTAGCACGATACATCGGGCCAAGCCAGACAGAAAAAAGACTTGCGCCTTTCAAGACAAACCGTTCCGCATGGGAAGACAGGCCAAGGCGAAACAAAAATCGCTCAAGCGCATAGCGCAACATAGCGCAACAGGATATACTCGAAAGTTATTTTCTCCTGATTGGCTATGTTCTTTAATCTGGTATTTACGGAATGTGCAATATTTTTCACGACATTGGCTTTCATGAAACGGCTTCCATGTACGGGCGGATGACTTTTGACACCCGGCAGATTTTTGCAGCCTCCCAAAGTTCATCATAAGAAAACATCTTTGCCTGAATTCCCTCCTTAAGCGCGGAGATTGCCACATCGAGGCCGATTTTGTTGCGGTATTTGAAACAATCCGCAATTGTCTTTGCTGCCGAATAAACCTTAATCAGAACCCCCGCTCGAGCATGTGTTTCGATGCCGAACGAATATGACGCAGCCGAACAGGTATAAAAAACAACAGGCGGATAATCAACTTTAGGATACCTGGAATTTGCTTTAATCGCAATATGCAGTTCATGGGGATTTTCAACCGTGAGGTTATGGAAACGCAGCGCTGAAAACAGGCATAGCACACCATTGGGAACAGCCAGGGCGGCAAGCTCGTAGTCTGAATACTCTGTCGCCGTAGCGTCCGTCGCAATATAGACGCCGCGGGTAATACGCCGGATTTCCCCCTTGCGGCAGAAGTCGACCAGTGCCTGGGTCGGTATCCCCTGCGCCCTTACTTCAGATGCTTTTACCGGCTGCCCTGAACTAAAAACAGATTTCAGTTTTTCATATTTTTTCATATTAAATACTTGTTAAGTGTATGTAATTATACACAAGTAACGACGTTTTGCAAGTTACAATGGAAATAAATAGTAGATTATCATATACCGGAGAAGTCTGAAATCTTTATGCAATCAGGACAGCCATATCCATTAACACCTGACACCTGACACCTGACACCTGACTCTCTTGTCTTTATACTATTAGTGATTCTGTCAACAGGAACAGAGAAAACATGCTAAAAAACGCTGAAAATGCATTTTCGAAACTCATGTTTTTTTGTGAGAATCTGCGAAAAACATGAATCGAATAACAACCCGATGCCGGAGGCATCCAGCGTTTATAGCTCCAACGCGTGCGAGTTGTTGATCCCGGCGGGATCGCAGATGGTTTTGTTATTTTTTCTATAAACGTGTTATCCCGCCGGGATAAGCGGGGCAGAATCCGAGCGGCGCGGGCGCCGCGCACTCCAAAGTCAGGCTAACGGATTTTGTGTTGTTGAGGCTTGATAATATTATCCATCCGGCGATATTTCAGATTGAATAAAACGTTGGGGGAGTTGAAAAAAAGAACAGAAAGATGCGCTAAATTAATGAACTATTGCGCGAAAACACAAAAGCTAATCTGACCCCCATGACTCAGCCGGAATAATAAAAGCTGTCAAATTATATCGAGAGCATTTTGTAGCGTTTCATGCGCAGTCAAACATGGACTTTACTGCGCAAGGAACGCTGATTTTTCGTGTATCAAGGCAAGGATACTAGTGACCACAATTTCATCGTTGCTGGTGCTTATTGAATAAAAACCAATCCTGTTGTTTCTGCCAATTCGCCTGTTGTATAAATTTTATGTCATGGTAAAATATCAGACATCAAGTAAAGGACAATTATGACTCAAGGTAAAGATAAACAACCGGCAGAGAAGCCGCCGCTGATGGGCAACAGCGAGGCCATATCAACCCCGAGATAAATCCACAACGATTTGATCTGTTTTTTCGCCGATTGCGCGTCGGTGTCCCGCAGACTATCCATGTCCATATTAGTTCACCTTAATATATTCATTCCTTGCGTAATTCAGCAGTTTTTTCGAGCGCTGATCACAAAGCCTGATCTTTTCGAAATCGAAATCCTGAGCGCATAGACAGCAGTAGAGGAGGTAAAATTCCGATGAGCTCCTGGGTTCAATGCCGGTAAAGAAAAAACCGTTCGCCTTCATGCATGTAGATATATATTCAGGAAGCGGCATCCACGCCGGAATCCTGGCATAGACGGTCTTCGTTCCTGCTCCAATGGCCTTCTCCTTTTTGCGTCTTAGGAATAAAGAAAAAACTTCTTCATCAGACGAAAAGGTTTCGATAGTAATCGTCAGATATTTGTTATATTCATCATACTTCTCCGTCGCGCGGAATTCCGGGGCCGGAATAAACTTCGCTACGGTGATTTTGGTATCAAGATGCTGAGATGAGAATATTTGCCTGATGATATCCGCATGTTCCGGAACCGAATAAAGACTGACTGTTCCACCATGGTATTTAGTGAGCCAGTGCCAGGAGATAAGAAGTGTTTCGCGTTGTCCAGCGGATTTTATTTCTCCGGTATATTGAATAACAATGTCATGTGAAAGCTGAATTCCACAGGTGCTGCAGTTAAAGGCTTCGGCAAAACGCTGGGAACCGGTATGCGTTGTAACCAGCAACAACAGCCAGAATCTGACATTTGGGTGCGGCGGATTGTCTAAATGCTCCGCGAGCTTTTTAGTAAGTCGCAGCAGGGCGGTACTGTTCCGGTAATCAGGGTGCGTCATGACGGTACCGTAATGACATATTTCTGTACTAACGTGCGGATCAATCGCGTAATCCTGGTACCCCACGACCCGTCCGGACTTGGTCTTGACCAGATCAAAGACATGGTAAGGGTTGTCCATCATCGTGGCAAAGCCTTCGGGTGTATAGTATTCGTGATAATGTGTATATCGGAAGGTATAATAGGTGAGACTGATCAGAGCCGGAATATCTTCCTTCGTACCTCTCACCACCTCGATTTTCTCCTTTTTTGCCGGTGCACAGGAGGCGGATAGTAGTACCGCCGGCAATTTTCTGAAATTTTTAATGGTCTTGAAGAATAAGATAGACCAGCCTTCGTTGCTCAGGTTGCGGAATTCCAGGCGGTCACAGACATTTTTAACTAGAAGGAATCGAAGCTTGTCGGGATATTCATCGATATCCGTCAGATCGTATTGAAGAATTATTTCCGGATTCATGGGAACGCCCCGGTCCTCAAAATTGAACTCAACACCGTTGTCACAGTCTCGGCAACTGATGGAAAAACGATCATTTGGAGTCGGCTCAGGAAAGTTTTCTATGACGTGAGCCGCCGTCTCTTCCGCAGCAAGTTCAAAACTACTCAGCTCAAGTTCGGAAGCTCCGCAGACCGAGGCGCAGGATCGGACGAATGCCACAATGACCGGTAAGATATCAAGACTGTATTCACAGGACAAAAATGAGTTCAAGAAGTTTTTCCCCTTAATTCAGGTTTCTTAAAAGAAGTATGAGAAGATTACAATCAGACATCAAAAAATCAGTCAAATATTTCATAACTCAGCGCTTGCTTTTCTGTTTTTCAGGCTGTGTCAGTAATTTTGTGTAAACAGTCTTTTTATTGTTGTTCTATGTTGCCTTTAATATAGTTGCTGTATTCATCGTGCGCAAGCACGCGTTCCAGGGAAAGCGCGCCCCAAGCATCTCCGGAGGAGACGCGCGCTTTTCCCTCTATGTAACCGCCCGTCAGTGAGGAACCAACTGCTCGGCAAACGGGAACGCTACCGGATCATCAACATGAAGCGTCTGCTGCAATGCCTGGACATCAACTTGGAGAAGGCATTCAGAACCTGGTATCTGAAAACTTTAGACGAAAAGCTAACTTGCATTTCGCGTGAACGCGAAGGATATTGGAGCGAAGCCATTGCGGTAGGAGATCCGGACTGGCTGGAGAGCGCCGCCAGGGAGGCTGGCATTAAACGATATACGGTTCAGAATGACAAAAACGCTTATATTAATT
>CAIPAT010000443.1 GCA_903863035.1 uncultured Lentisphaeria bacterium | reverse complement strand
AATCCCGCGACTGCGGGACCGTTGGATCACGCCCGGCGGGCCGCCGGTGGCGAGTAATGGGAAACAATTTTTTGTTTGCAGTCCCGTGACCGCGGGACGGACAGTTCCGGGTTCCCCCTTGCATCCCTCCTCCTGAACTTTTAATTGACAGATAAAATGACGAAGGTTCTCCATATGCATTGCGGAGCATTTTTCATGTTCATAATTAGAAACTTATGGAAATGGCCGCATGAAAATCTTTCTGAAAAAACAAGAAGATGACGGATAGTAGTACAAAGGCATTCGGGAGAAGCGCGAAGATGTAAAGGTAATTTCTTTACGGCTCCTTAGGAACGAAACATATAAGATTGATATGATTCGAGCCTACGGCTCTCGAAATGTGCGGGGAGATGGCGGACGGATTAAAATCCGTCACTACAACATGATTCGAGCCTGCGGCTCTCGATGGATGCGTCTCAAAAAAATGTCAACTATATTTAACCATTCTTTGAAACATGCCCCTTTTTCGTAGTTAAAAATGTTTTCTCTGTGGCATCGTCAGCGGCGTTTTTCGGCTTCCCACTTATGCTTATCAGCGCGCAGTTTCTCCAATTTATCCTTATCCACCGGTGTCGGCTTTTTTACCAGCTCCGCAAAACGTTTATGCGCTTCCTCAAAATTGCTTTTTACTTTTCTGAATTCCTCGGTGTTTACATCACCGCGAGATTGAGCGAGTTCAATAAATTCTTTGCACTGGGCCATGTATTCAAGCAATTTTTCGGTTTTTTCAAACCAGCTTTTATCGATTTCAGTGTCCACTTCCAGAAAGCGGTATTTGGTAATCCATTCATTAATCATGCCGGCATATATCTTATATACGGCAGAACTTGCCGGCTGCGTTTTTGCATCTCCGGCCAGCCCCTTATGGATATTTACATATATGGCAGTGATCTCGGCTTTGGTCATTTCCTGGAATTCCTGATTATCACTCTGTACGCCAAAAACAGAAACAACCCAACCGGAAACTATAAATAAAATAAGCTTTTGGTAAAACATATTAATTCCTTGTTTATTCAATAAATTCATAAGAAAGGACTTTGCATTTGCAAGAATCGTTCGGATCGGCGAAAACCAGCAATCTTACTTTCTGTTCAGCGGTTATTTCATCGTAATAGATACCATTTGTGTTGTCAAAATCAAAAGTGCCCTGTTTGCATGCGGTCGAATATAAGTTGCTGCCTTTACGCTTCGAGATCGTAAAACCGGCACCTGTACTTGGCCCGCCGATATCCTTAATGGCCTGTGCGGTAATAATGACATAAAAGTAATTATTTTTGCCGCCGACATCGCACAAGTTGATAAATTTGCCGATCAGTTCCTCTTGTTTAGCGTCAGTATTCTGGACAATTCCGCAAACACTTTCGCTGAGTGCGCGTTTGAAACTGCTTGGCCCGGCACAATACATTGCGTTGGCGACCTCGGCGCGGGTAACATAATCCATTCCAGTCCGGTTCATAATTCCGTTAATCACATTATACATTTCAATACTGGGCACAACTTTGGAGCCTTCGGCATCACCGGCAGCAATTCCGATATTGGCAGGGTTGTTGCCGATTCTGATATTGGACAGCAGCGCCTGCAGCGTAATATTGTTGTGGGTGTCAGAATCAACATAAGTACTGTTGATATTTATTTTGTTGTTTGATGTCAGATTTCCCAAAAATGTAGCATTCCCCATTTTAATCTGATTTAAAATATTAGCATCGCCGCCGCCATTGACCGGATCGGAATAAGCGCCGCCGCCGGGGATCCGGTTATACGGGTAAGTGGTGTTCGGCACATTTGCCGCCACAAATTTATTCGCTTTATTCGGGTCGTACTCTTTAAGGTTAAGCGTCTGCCAGGCGGCACCGCGATGAATAAATCCCAACTCCCATGGCGAAAGCATCACACTATTTCTGATATAGGCGGTGGAAAGCCTCTGCAGGCCAACCGCAGCGCCCGGATTAAATGCAGGTTCGGTAACTATCTCCAAATCCTTATCGCCAGAAGGTGCTGACGGGTCCACCGCAACGCCATTGAAGATATTCTTGGTGCCAAGCGTGCCGACACTGGCATAAGGAGCAGATGCCGGCGCGATAGCCGCGGAAGGCGTTTCTGTCGTGCTCCAGTCGCCCGGATTAAGATTCTGTCTGGGATCGTTGGTCTGAAAAGCGATACTAAATTCAGAGGGAGTAGCCGTCGCCCCGACTGTGGCAGTAGTCCAGTTGCTTATCATCGTCCATAACGAGGAGCTTTTTTTAATCAGTGAGCAATCAACATTATTTGTGCCGGAGTTCGATGTGGACAGAACTGCTTTATCAACATTAAGTTTGCACTCAGTAACACTGATTACAGGGGAGCTTCCGGATGTAACAGTGATTGTATTGGTGATGGCTGTACCATTAAAATTAATTTTGGCATATCTGGGACCGCCCGCGGCCGCCCATGTCAGCGCGGTGAACGCTGAAACCGTGGAAGCTCCGGGATACGCGGTAGTCACGCCGTTTACGACAGTTTTATAATCAAGACTGTAGCGCGCCGCCATCCATATATTAGTATTGGTTGCGTTATAAATATTAATAGCCTCAAATTCAATCTCCGGTGTGAATGTAATAGTTACCTTCGTCGCGGTTGTCCTGACAGCAGCGATATGAACGTTAAAACCGACCTCATTAATATACGGTGTATTTCCATCGCCGGTATACAGCGGGTCATTACCTGCATTTGCCCAGGTCGCGCGCGGGTTGTTTACATTGTCATGAGATGGAACACCAGTTGTGTCACTGTAATCTATCAGATTAGCGGCAATCTGGCGGCGTCTGGCGCTGACGGAGGGAAAAGTCTCTTTCAGCGGCCCGGTATCATCAATTACCCCGTTTTTATCGTAGCCGAAAAACGCCAGCCATGGAATGCCGAGGCCGTCATTCGCTCCTGGAAACGCAGCCGGGGGCGGCGGATAAGGAGTCGGCAGCGTATCCGGAACTCCATTGTTACTGGAATCGCACAAAATAGTTGAATTCATCAAGGCTGCCGTATTGATGGCATTCCATTGTGCTGTAGTCCTGAAAAGATTGAAGCGGTGAAAAAGCTCATCGTTAGTGCCGGTGACAGAGTCCATCACCCCGTTACCGTTTCTGTCCACCCAGCAGGCTTCGCGCTGCGCAAAGGCGCCAGCGGCTCCAACCACGAACCATTTCAGAAATTTAGATTTTAACGAACCGGAGGTAATTCCCATCAATGTGAACATATTGGCATGACTGGTCCAATACCCGTTGGGCGCGGTTCCCGGCAACTTGCCGGCAGGCGAACTGCTTGCAGTGGCGACATAATTAAATTTTCCGGCGGAAACCTGATTGACCCCTGGCGTGGCGGATGCCACAATATCACCGGGACTGACCGCCATGATGTTGATTTCATCAACACTAGCGCCGACTCTTCGCTCAGTTACTGTGGCTGATACGGGAGCTTCCTCCCTGGTACCGCTCTTAACAACCGCTGCCGGATTGATGCCGCCGACTGGAACTACAACATAGGCGAAACGCCCGATCAGCCGGTCGGTCGAGCCGTCATTAGTCTTTATGTATTCCCAGGTGACAGGCTGTGAATTGTTCCAGGTGTAGATGGAAGCATCGCCGATTTTCGTAGTCAGGTGATCAAGCATATCTTTATCACCGCTGTTCGCGGACCAATTGTCATAACTGAAATCAATGGTTTCGCCGTACAAGGAAATTTGCAGTTGCAACAGGGCAAGCACCCTGCTGACCGCGGATTGACACAAAAGTCTGGCGGAAGTAGTGTTAGAGCTGTTATACGCGGCTTTCTGCACAAATATTGAATTAGTGGCGAAGCCCATACCCATAATCAGCAACAGCGACAGCATCGCCAGCGCGAAAATCAACGCAATGCCCTGCTGCCGTTTTTTAGATTTCAAGTTCAGCATTACTTTTTTCATATAGTAGTTAATCCTTTCAATTGCTCTAAATCCTTCTATTTAACCACAGTTCACAGAGCGCACAGATGAATCCTGTGTCTTAATCTCTGAACTCCATCTCTAAGTCCTCAGTGTTCTCTGTGGTAAACATTTCCATGTTTCCGGCTTTAATAGCTCAATTTATTATTGATGAACACGGTTTTGGAAAAAGTCCGCAACCGCTGGAGTTTGATCACTTCCGCGCCGGCAAGGTCGCCTTTGTCAATTTTAGCTTTCCATTCCCGCCAGTCGGTGGGCGACATCATGGACAGGTCAATTTTTATTGCCGCCGGCAGGAGACTGCCGTTAAGCCCGGCATCAGGAACAACATACGGCTCGTTAATGGCAAGGGGCCAGGAATCTACAGAACCGGTACCCAGAGAGAAAGTTGTGCCGCCGACACATTTGAGCGGCCTGCACATTTTCCAGGCGGCGGTAGCATCCAGAAAATATGAAGTAAAGCGCAGCGAATAAATGCCGGAAATGACTTTTTGATATTTTTCCGAACTGGCATCCGACCAGATATCATAAATTCGGTGTGCACTCCCCTTGGTTACCGCGTCGACACGTCTCGGCAGCGGAGTAGTTGCAGTAGTAGTAAAATCCCATTTAGTGTTAGTGATATAGGTTCCGGTTCCGGAATTATAAATCAGATCGGGGGTGCAGCTCCTGATCAGCCAGCCTTCGCCGATCGAACCTGCCGGAATCGGGTTGTCCGTCGTCACGCCGTTCACCGTGGTCGAAGGCGTCGGCGTCAGGACTCCGGCGGGGCTCACATACATGCCGGCGGGAACGAAAGTGTATCTGATTTCACAGACATTTGAATTTGCGCCCTGCGGTTTTAAATCGGTGGCGGCAATAAAATTAAGCTGAGTAAGTTCAATCTGGCTTCCGCAACTGGTGGGATAATATCTGTCCTCATCCGCGGCGGTTTCGGGCGCGATAGCAGGCTTGGAAATGTTTTTTATTTTCTGAAACCAGAACGGATAAATCCCCTGCGGCGTATCATCGTTTTCATACATGGCGGCCTGTAGTTCGCGGGCCATCAAGTCCAGCGCGATATGCGCGTCGCCGTAAATTTCGCTGCGCTGTGAAGATTTGCTCCAGATCTGCTGCGCGGAACTGTAAAAACGCATCATGACCAGGGACAGGACGGAAAACACCGCCATCGCCATAATCAGCTCCACCAGCGTAAATCTCAATCTTTTAAATGTTGTTTTCTGTCTCATAATTCTCATTTTCAATCTGTTTCAAATCCTTATTTAACCACAGAGGCTTATAAGAAGTTCTAAAGTTCTAAAGTTCTAAAGTTCGGTCCCGCTTGCGGGTCCCGCGACTGCGGGATCTAAAGTTCTAAAGTTCTAAAGTTCGGTCCCGCGACTGCGGGATCTAAAGTGCTAAAGTGCAGGAACCGCAATACTTCTGTCCCATGCCTTCTGCCTTCTCCCATTCTGACTCCTAGCTTCTAGCTTCTAGCTTCTAACTTCTGTCTTTCTACGGTTTTTTCACTTCAACATAATAATATCTTTTTTCCCGTTCCGCATACGGTTTCTGCAACGGCCAGCTTACCTCAAAATTAAGTCCTGCGAATTCCGCATAAGCTGTATCGGTGAATTTAGTCGGAACCCCGCTGCTGTTCTTCATATTATAAATAACCGGCGACTTCCAGACCAGCACCATGGCCGCAAAGTCATACGCCTTTGAATTGATCGGCCCCTGCACAATAAAATAAATGTAAGGAAAGTTGGCGCCGGATGGAACCATATAAATATTCCAGTCGGAAAAAACCGGGGCATAAGTGGAAGTGTCACTCTTCAAGTAGTCGGTGATGAATTCAGAACTGAGCGTGTCCGGGGACTTTACACCGCAGGTGCTGGTCTTCACTGCCGGCAGCGCGGTTCCAGCCGAGATCATGCTGCTAAAAGTGGTGACGCTGTATTCCGCCTGATTCTTCAGATAGCCGCCCATCTGGTCAATCGCGTCAGAACAGGAATTGTCCGCCATGGACGCTTTCAACGCATTTAAACCTACCGGAAAAAGACCGAGGATGCTGGTCATGCCGAACGCAATGATGGCCATCGCCAGCACCACTTCGATCATGTTGAAACAACAAATTTTAATTACTGGTCTGCTTCGCATAACTTGCTCTTCCGGTAAAGGGATTCATCTCAATAATCCAGTCGTTTTTCTTCCCTGATTTAGTCTGATAAACCAGCTTGCCGTTGACATATTTACCCATAAATACATTAATGGAGGCCGGATTGGTGCCGTCGCCGACAATTACGCCGCTTGGCTTGAAAATAACCGCCGTCGACTTCATGCCGGTGGTGGCGTCAACTTGAATATTTTGCACCTGTGCCGACACTACATCCATTGAGACACAGGTTTCGGAGGGCAGGCTTTCCCACTCATTGCCGTCAATCCAACTGTAGAACTGGGCAGTCGCCGGAGTGGTTGACGCATCAAGCTGGTTAACCACGCAAATCCTGACTTTGGAAAAAGTATATGCCTGCAGCACAGGCGTAGTATCAAAATTTACAGTATAAGTGCTGTCATCCGGCAGCAGCACCGCCACATAGGCGTTTTTGACCACGGCATAGGAGCGGGCCAGCGCAATCTGCGAACTGAGCGAACGGACCGCGCCGGAAGCGCCCTGGCGTCCCAGCATACGGCTGAACCCGGCCATAGAAACAGCCATTAGAATACCGGCAACCAGCACCACCATCAGGAGTTCGATTAAAGTAAAACCTCTAAGCATCAACGAGTTGCGACTTATCGGCTCTGCCTCATCGACCAAACCGTGCGTGCGGTTTTCCCTCACACGGCTTTCCCCCTGTTCTTCTTCGTTTAGCATTCGCTTAGTTT
>CAIPAT010000442.1 GCA_903863035.1 uncultured Lentisphaeria bacterium | reverse complement strand
AACCGTAACACGTAATACATAACACTTAGCACGTATCCAGTCACCAGTCACCAGTCACCAGTCACGTTCTTTACATTCTGGACACCCGACTCCGACACTTTGGAGAGCCGTTGAGCACAACGGTTAAACATTTTGGATTCCGCAGTCGCGGGAGACACTGATGGGAGGAACCGCTTTCCCTAGTTTTACCATTCACCATTCACTATTTACCAGTTATGCCTTTTTACTAATTAGTGATTTTGTCAACCGGAATGAGAAAATCAGGTTCAGCAGGCGGTAAAATCCGTAATTTCTTTTTAACCACGAAAGGCACGAAAAATCAATACAACTTCATCCCGCAGGCGCGGGAGCATGAAGTTTAACCCGGGAGCGCCGGTCGCCTGACCGGCTTTATATATTTCGCCTTTGGCGACCAATCACTCGACTGCGGGACTGTTGGATTACGACCGGCGTGCTCTGGCTGTTTATTCTTTGCCTTCAAGCCTCTTGATTTCCTTATCAAAATCGCTTTCAAGAAGTTTGTACTGAACAATTCGGTATTTTTCAAATTCGTCTTCGGCAAAAGCCTTTGCAACTTCCGCGCTTACTTTGCCGGGGTTGTCCAGAATATCTTTCTCATTAAATTGCAGAAACGCGTCGAGTTTTATGATCCAGTCCTTCATATACATGATTTTCCGGTTGTTCGCCTGCATTTCCGCATAATCCAGGTACATCGTGACAATCCGGTTTAAGGCATTTAATTCATGTTCGTTCAAGTAGTTTTTGGCAATTGCAACATCCGGTTTACGGATCGGGCCGGCCGGTGCGTTCTTCCAGGTGGTAAGTCCCATATTTTGTTTTTCACTGTCCGCGCGGGAATAAATTATCTCCGCCGCAGTCTGCCTGCTGATCGCCCAGTGCAGCTTATTCTGAACCGTTGCAAAAAAGAGCTTCGTCTCTTCGCTGTTTTTAGCATAATCGGCGCTGCACTGGGAGTATATATCAGTGATTTTTTGATAAAACCGCCGTTCGCTCGACCGGATATCGCGGATTCTCGCCAATTGCTCTTCAAAGTAATCCTGACCGAAAATATTATAAGGATTTTTCAGCCGCTCGTCATCCATCGTAAAACCCTTGATGATATATTCCTTCAAGCGCTCGGTCGCCCAGATGCGGAAATGGGTCGCCTGGGTGGAGTTGACCCGGTATCCGACGGAAATAATCGCGTCAAGGTTATAATACTCCAGCTTTCGTTTGACGGAACGGGTCCCCTCCTGGCGAACTGTTTCCAAAATGGAACGAGTTGCCTCCTGTTGTAACTCTCCGCTTTCATAAATATTCGCCAGATGTTTGCTGATGGCCGGAGGTTCTACTCCAAAAAGCTCCGCAATCGCTTTTTGCGTAAGCCAGATGGTTTCATTATGGAGAAATATTTCTACTTTCACCTTGCCGTCTGGCGCAGTATAAAGCATAAACTCAGTAAAACTGTTGTTTGGAACAATCGCGTTTTTCTTACGGTTCATATTTTAACCTCTATTTCAATCCGTATAATTCCAGATAATCATCGTTTTCCCCAGTTTGCGCAGATTCGCCTCTTGCGCCGCCGACAGCTTAGAATAACGCCGCGCATACCAGTTTTCAACCTCTGTCTACATAACATTTCCGAGGATTTAGAGACCTGTTGAGGATAGTATTACTTTGTATTGTCATTTTCCACTTTCAATTGTTCGCCCACTCCGAGCCGATAGAGGATCTTTGAGCATGGCGTATATTGTTTTTCATCTCACCGACTCCGGTTTCCCATTCTATTCTTCAACAGGCGCTGACGCTCCTTTCTAGACATCCTGGAGAGCAGTCGCGCGGAGGTCTCCCGCATTGGCGGGAGATTGGTTACCCCGTCAGCGTCCGACTCCGAGGAAATAGAGGGGCTTTGAGCAGGCATATCATCTGTTTTCTCTGTTTTATCCCCATTATTCTCATTACTCCAATTCTTCCCATTGCCTTTCCCCGCCCTGCCCGACTCCGAGGAAATAGATACCCTTTGAACAGGATCGTTTTCATTTGTTCCGGCTTTCCACTTTTCTTGCTTTTCTCGCTTTCCACTTTTCTCGCTCTCCCCACACTCCGAGGAATTAGAGAGCCTTTGAGCAGAGGCTGTTTCGCCCATGCGGCCATTATAAAGCCCGGATGCAACGGGCGGGCAGCCGCCCGCCTCCTGACCTCTGACTTCTCTGCTGGCGGAATCCGCCAGCCAGTATTTT
>CAIPAT010000441.1 GCA_903863035.1 uncultured Lentisphaeria bacterium | reverse complement strand
GTGATTTTGCTGGTGGCCGTGGTGCTGGTGTCTTGCGCCGAGGCTGCAACGGGCAGGTGGGTGGCTTTGTCTGCCGTGGCGCACAGGGCTGCGTTGGTCAGGCAGGTTTGCAGTTCAGTTGAGGGTAATTCATGCGTCCCTGGGGGTGTCACGTGGATGCCTGCTGCCATGTACGTCACTGGATTGCCATGCGTTGCAGCCTTGTCCCCAAAACTCATGCGGCCTTGGGTGCTGGCCGTGACGCCTTTAGCAGCAGTGACATCGCTGTTTTGCATAAAGTCATTGGCCGCCATCAAAGTGACCGCGCCTGTATTGGAGGTGACCGGGCCATTGAGCGTCAAGTCTCCGGCGCTGGTCAGTTGGGTGGCGGTCAGGGCAATATCTTCTTTAGACGGGTCGCATTGTCCGCTGGGATGATTATGCACCATGATGACGGCGGAGGCATTCCGGCGCAGCGCGCCTTGAACGATGTTCCTCGGATAGACCGCGGCGTAGTCCACTGTGCCGTGAGAGGTCTCGTAATCAATCACATGATTTTTAACATTAAGATAAATCATCATGAAAGTTTCCTGCTGCAGCCCGCTCAGTTCCATGCGGACGAAGTCAATTACCGCCGCCGGATTGGCTACACTGTCGGTGCGGACGGCTTTATCCTCAAGATATTTACCGCAGCTGTCTTTGACCAGTTTGAGCAGAATGGCGGTGTTTTCTCCGATGCCGTCAACCGCGCACAGCTCTTCCAGTGGAGCATCGAACACCCTGGAGAACGACTTAAAGGTCTTTAATAAATTTTTAGCAACAGGTTTGACATCTTTTCTGGGAATGACGAAGGTCAGCAGCAGTTCAAGCTGTTCGTAATCGTGCAGTGAGCCGATCCCCGACTGCAAATATTTTTTCCGGAGCCGTTCGCGGTGGCCCTGGGCGGACTCTATATCCATATCATGCCCTCCTGAGCAGAGTAAGAGTTTCAAAATGCGAGGTGCGCGGGAACATGTCAATAATGCCGGTTGAGTCAATTTTAAAGCCGCGCCCGCAGAGTTTTTGCAGGTCCCGCTGCAGGGTGTCCGGAGCACAGGAGACGTAAATAATCTTATTCAGGAGTGACGAACAGAGCAGATTCAATGTCTTTTCATCCAGCCCGGTGCGCGGCGGGTCGACTGCCAGCACGGCATCGGTTTGATTGATCTGTTTGAGAAGAGCCGGCATGCTGCTGGCGGTTTCTCCTGCGGCAAATATGGATTTTACTTTGAAACCGGACAGATTATATTCCGCGGCTTTGATGCCGGGGCCGTCCAGATCTACGCCGATGATATTCGGAACCCCGGCGGTCGCGGCGGCGACGGAGAAAAGTCCGCTTCCGCAGTAAAGGTCGATGAATGTTTCCGGTTTCTCCGCTTTGAGAATACCGGCGACCGCCAGCATCAGGGCGTCCCGGCAGAACGGATTAACCTGGGAGAAACTGCCGGCCGGCACGGAAACTTTGCCGCAGGCGGTATCCTCCCGCAGCCAGCTGATCTTGTCTGGCGGCGAATTGCGCCAGAAGATGACCCCTTCATTGGCGGTCTCGCGGAAAGTGACGGTCATCCCGTCGCGCAAAGTGTGGGAGAAACCCGGATCTTCGCGCAGGGATTTAAGTTTGGCATTGATGGCTTCGGAGGCCAGCGGACAGTGCGGAATATCCAGGACGGTGCAATTGTCCGCCATGAAATATCCGAGCCGCTTTTCGTCTTTGTCAAAGCTGGAATGCATGGTCAGTTTGTTACGGTAATAGAGTTCTTTCTGTGATTTTACCGGCTGCCTGAAAATGTCCGGGCCGGTATC
>CAIPAT010000440.1 GCA_903863035.1 uncultured Lentisphaeria bacterium | reverse complement strand
GTTCTGGGAATAAAACTGGACGCGCTGCCGGTCCGCACAAATGTCTTCAGACGGAAGATGTGAAACGACTGTAGTGCCAGCCGGACACTTAACTCGTTGATTATCAACATGTCAATTTTTAGTCCGCGGAAGTTGGGCTAGCGTCTTGCGGCTGTCTTTTTCCGTTCATCCTTCATGCGATATTCATATCGACTGTCAGTAGGATCGAAAAAATCCAATCAGCAATCCTGCTCGTCTATTCTTAAGTTTTCAACCGTGCGGAGTATATAAAATGCAAAACGGCTGAGTTTCCTCAGCCGTTTTTTTGTCTGCAAGTAAATATTACCACTTCAGGAGAATTGAACCCCAGGTAAGTCCGCCGCCGAACGCGGTCATCAGGATGATATCGCCGGGCTTAACAAATCCACCCCTGTTCATTTCATCAATGCAGATGCCGATTGAAGCAGCGGAAGTGTTGCCGTAACGGTTGACATTCATGTACACTCTCTCTTCAGGAATATCCAGACGGGAGGCGACAGCTTTCAGAATACGATAATTCGCCTGATGCGGCACCAGCCAGGTAACGGAGGCTGAGGGCATATCGGCGAAAGCCAGGGCTTCTTTGCAGGAGCTGACCATGGCGTTGACCGCCAGTTTAAATACGTCCTGTCCTGACATTGTCATATAATGAAGTTTATTATCAATGGTCTGTTGAGATGCCGGCATTCTGGAACCGCCGGCTGGAATCTGGAGGATTTCGGTGTAAGTTCCATTGGCTCCGAGATTGGATGCCAGCACACAGTCTTCAGCGCCTTCCGGAGTCTTCTCCAGTACCATCGCGCCGGCGCCGTCACCGAAAAGTACACAGGTGTTGCGGTCTTCCCAGTTGACGATGCTGGAAAGCTTTTCAGCTCCGATCACCAGCAATTTGCGATATTTGATATTGGATTTGATCAGCGCATGAGCGACTTCAATCGAATAAATCAGGCCGGAACAGGCAGCTTCCAGGTCGAAACAGAACGCTTTCATGGCGCCGAGCTTCTTCTGGAGGATACAGGCCGTGCTTGGAAACACATGGTCAACGGAGATGGAGGCGACGATGATGCCGTCGAGTTCTGCAGCTGAAGTTTTCGCCATTTCCAGCGCTTTTACCGCGGCTTCGTAAGCCAGATCCGATGTCGCCTGGTCCGCCGAAGCGATTCTGCGCTGTTCAATGCCGGTTCTGGTTCTAATCCATTCGTCGGAGGTTTCTACCATTTTCTCCAAATCGAAATTAGTCAATACTTTTTCCGGCACATATGAACCAGTACCAATAATTTTTATGCTCATATCATCTCCTGAATGTCTGAATTTAAAATAGTATCCGGCGCCGTCAGGACACCTTATTCGTTTCCATGAACAGACGAATTTTCATTCTTGTCTTTTTCATTGATCATCATGTTTGTCTCGATAATGCGCCGGGTGATTTTTTCATTAATATCAAATCTTACGAAATCGCTGGCAACACGAATGGCATTACGCACCGCTTTCGGCGTGGATGAACCGTGGCCGATTACACATATGCCTTTGATGCCAAGCAGCGGGGCGCCGCCTAATTCTTCGGCATCTCCGATCTCCTTGAGTTCTTTGAATGCGCTGCGTGCAAGCATTGCGCCGGTCATGCGGATCGGATTTTTGGAGAAAATATCCTTCATCCAGTGCATAATGGCCTTGGCCAGGCCTTCACTTCCCTTCAACAGAATATTACCCATAAATCCGTCACACACCACGACGTCAGCCACATTTTCAAAAATTGTGTCACCTTCAACATTGCCCACAAAATTAATGGACATTTCTGAAAGAATTTTAAATGCTTCTTTGGTAAGTTCATTGCCCTTGACGTCTTCTCCGCCCACACTGAGCAACCCGATCTTCGGCTTTTCATGGCCAAAAATAAGTTTGGCGTAAGCTTCACCCATCAACGCGAACTGCGCCAGGTTCTTCGCTTCGCAGTCGGTATTGGCACCGGCGTCAATAAGAATAAACTGACCGTGCTGGGCGGGCAGCAGCGCCGCAATTGCGGGACGCTCAATACCTGGAAGAGTTCTGACAATTATTTTCGTTGCGGCAACCGCAGCGCCGGTGTGACCAGCACTGACAATAGCATCCACTTCGCCGTCGCGCAGCAGTTTCGCGCATACGGTGATGGATGAATTTTTCTTACCCCGCAACGCCGCAGTGGAAGGGTCGGACATTTCCACCACTTCCTCGGCATGTACAGTTTTGATGCGCGGATGATTTTCGATTCCGTATTTTTCCATATAATACGAAATCTTCCCGAGATGCCCCACCACTACCAGTTCGCAGTCAGGAAAATCATATAACGCCGCTGTGATCCCTTCGATCACAACAGACGGGGCGTAATCCCCCCCCATTGCGTCAACAGCAATCTTCATTGTATTAATTACTCTACAGTTACAACTTGTTTGCCTTTGTAAATACCGCAGGACGGGCAAACGCAATGCGGCTTCGCCGGTTTTGCGCATACGGTGCAATAAGTAACCTGTACGCCTTCATAGCGGTTAGCGGCCTTGCGCTGACGCTTTTTCATCTTGGACATTTTACGTTTTGGAACACCCATTTTTCAATCTCCTGAAAATTTCTTTTTAATCTACAACCACCAGGAATCGTCCACTGTTACGTGAATAAACCTTCAAATCTTTAGTTTGAAACGTTCAATATACATTGGAAATAGTTTTTTTCAAACCTCTTTCCGTCAAAATTAATCACCATTGATATTTCAACATGACCCTATCGCTATTTCCGCCATTCCGGACACCGCGCAGGAATATAATTTTACAACAGCTTAGCTTCATAAAAAAATTGGCGGTACCAGCGTACCGCCATGATTTTATGAATATTCACACCGGAATGCTATTTTGCATTCATGGCGTCATTATCCCATATTTTAGTGCCTTGGACGGTGGCGTGAAGCGCAATTCCGTTGCGGGTGATTTTATACAGTGTCACTCCGGGGGAAACTTCTGCCGCCGCGGCAACACCTTCGCCGACATCTCCAAACCGGAATACCGCATTGGCCTGAACGCCCATTCCCCATCCGGAATTTATGAATTTAGAGATATTATCCTGGTCATAAAAGACAAACAACGCGCGGAAATCCCTGATTCCAATGCCAAGCCCAATTCCTAGGGAAAACATTTTCATGTAGGTTTTTTCTCCGGTGGCATTGTTATATACCACCCCCCAGCCGCTTTCGGTGGAAGGAAGGAAAATATCGACTCCGAAGTCTTTGAATATCGCGTATCCCGCTGCCTTACTGATTTTTTGTTTGAGATCGGGATTTTTGGCATAAAATTCCTGCAAACTGTCATCGCTCATCTTCTGAACTGTCGCTTTCTTTTCTACCATGGTATCTCCGGATGGACTCAAACAACCGGATAAACTCATGACAATGGACATTCCAGCCAGCAAAGTTATGATTTTGTTCATGCCTAACTCCTTTTCGCTCCTTTTTAAAAATCTATTTTGCAAGAAGCTCTTGTTGTTAATACCTGCGGAAGACTTCCCCCCGCTTTAGAATTAAAATATACTGGTTTTCTTAATAATACAAGAAACTTCAACTTGCGTTTATTTGATTGTCTTAAAAACAGCAAGATTAGGCAATGCTGGAAAACAAAGGAGTTGTTAAGAAATAAGTGGTATTTTTATACTGAGGTATCCGGGAGAAATTCCGGCTTCGCCGGTGAGGAGCAAAGCTGTAGCGCCTTGTAACGAAGCGGCGGAGCCGGAAGTTCCCCGGAGGACCAGTAGAAAGTGCCAGTTATTTTTGAACGACTCCAAAGAGTCATTTTTGCAGTTTACGATTTATTTCTCGAAGGTTTATCAGTATTGGTATTAAGATAATTACTCCAGCCGTTAGGACAAGAATTATTCCTATTTGAAACGGCATCTTATAAAAAGTGCAGACAACAGCGGCGGCCGCCAGCAAAAACGGAACCACCAGACTTCCAAGCGTAAAAGAGTCAGCAATAAATTTACCTAACGATTGAGAGTCTTTTGGGGGCGTTGCCTGAAGACGGGGTGTTGAGATTGACATTGCCGCCATGTGGGTGGAAATATCTTCAGTCGGATGATCGTCTTTTTTAAATATTGAAAGTGAAGTCGGCAGAATAAATGAATTATTACAGCCGAAGCATTTAACTTTCCCGCCAAGCGGAGTTCTGCCTAAGTCATATTTCCGGTCGCAAAACGGACAACGAGTCTTCATTTTCATTACCTCCATTAGAACACCTATTACTTTAATAGGCAAACATTTAAAAGCAAATGCAATTCACAAATTAAACATGCATGCAGAAGGCGATTTATTATATAATATCAAAACTACGGTAGAAAATCAGGCGCACAGCGGCTGATTTATAAAACCATGGCTCTTGTATTTCATCTTGATTTTTTTACAGATAAAATTATCTTAATATTACGATGGACCAAATTGCGGCAGCGGCAGATGAATGTGAATATTTAACAAGCACTGTCTGTCTTTGTCAGGTGCCTGAAGTCCTGAAGTACAGTATTGCAATAATAATCATGGATATTTTATTGATGAAATTCGTATGTGCTAATTGCGGACAAAAGCTTAAAATTGCTGATGAGACTAACGCCGCCTTTGAATTCACATGTCCCTCTTGCGGTACATCATTTAAAGCATCCATCGCGGAAGAGCCGGTTATTGTCCATGCGGCATCACCGAAAGTTCAGCCGTCAGCGCCGGCACTTGTAAACTCAAAACTGCAACTGCCTGACGGCAAGGCGCAATTAAACGCCGGCTTCAAGAGCGATGTTAGCAAACCAGCGGAAGCCAGACCGGAAAAATGTTCCATCCATCCAGATCAAACAGCAACAGGCGTCTGCGGCAAGTGCAATGCGCCAATCTGCAACATATGCATAAAATCCCGGGGATATTTTTGCGGCAAAGCTTGTCTTGACGCCATGATTAAAGATATTGATAAAGCGGCCGACGCGGCTAAGGCAGGAAAAGAAAAATTATTAAAGACGTTCGGCCATGCGGCAAAATGGACTTTCCGCCTGGTGCTGCTGGCACTGATCGCCTGGACTGGCTGGTGGATATGGATTCTTTTCCTCGATCCCGCCGGCAAAGCGGCATGGCAATGGAATAAAACCATTAACGCCGCAACCTTTCATATAATTGACAATTCGTCAGGGAAACTAACTTTTATCAATAAAGACACGATCGTAACTCTCGATGCCGGAACCGGAGTGGAAGTTGCATCCTGCACAATCCCGGAACTGGCGGATTATTCCGGCGAGTCTGCCACAATCCTGCCTGATAAGGTATTGCTTGCCGGCAAAGACGGTCTTGCCGCCGTCAGCCGTCAGGGCAAGGTGTTATGGAAGGCCAGATTCAGCGGAGAGAACATCAGCCAGGTCAAGGCTGGCGGCAATGTTGTTCTTCTGACTGCCGCACATGAAGACGCGAACAGCAAAAAAAAGAAAGGGCAGACCCCGCATTATTATCCTGAGTACGTCCGTACCCTGGTGGGCTTGAGTCTTAATGACGGTCGTATTTTATGGAAAAGAGAACTCGGCAGGAATGATTATTTTTATAATTTATGCGTCGGGGACAAATATTTTGCCTGCACGGCGTCAAATTATGATGAAAAAGTGAAAGATTCATATAATTCGTTAATTTTGAAAGTTGCGGAAAACGAATCCGGACAGGACGTATGGCAGGTCAAGCTGAAACAGAGAATCAGCTGGGGGCCGCGATTTATCAATGATTCGCTTGTTTTCAAACTGGAGGACAACCTGCATGCGGTCCAGGCCGGTGACGGAAAGAAAATCTGGACGCTCCAGGTCAAAGGCTCTCAGTCCGGAAGTTATCTTAAAACGGATGAGAATGACGGGATTGAGCAGGAAAGAAATAATTGCGTTGTCTATTTTATGAATCATAATGACTTGAGCGCACTCGACCTGATTAACGGCAAGGTGATATGGAGCAGGCAACTGCCGGACAGCGCCGGTCGCGTAATCACCAGCGATACCGGACGATTGTACATACGATGCCAGGAACAGATCAAAATAGAAGGCGCCAAAGAGGTCAAACTGCCTCCGGCCTATGAGGACTTAAAAAAGGGCGACCCGGTCATGGAGTCCATGCAGGGCGTGGTAAAGGGCGACAGGTTCAGGATTGAAGATGCGATATTGTGCCTGGATGCGAATACCGGGGGAGATCTGTGGAAATGCGATAAAGTATATGGCGAGCTGGTTGCTGACAACAGCCATGCAGTGCTGGTGCGCGATACAGCGTTAACCAGCCGGTTAAGCGTGATGAGCGCTTCCAGTGACGGCGACGCCGTGATTGAGCAGTTGAAACTTTCCTCCGGCAGCCGGATGTTTGTCAGAACAGACCCTGCAGGCGTGGCGGGGCCTTATGTAATTTGCGGCGATAAAGTAATCGGGTTCAAGTATAACCGACGGGATGGACGGCCCGGAACTTCCGGCAGCCTGACCGCAGTTAACCGGGCTAAAGAGCTGATCTATCCGGGACTGATCGCATTTAATCTGAAATGAGAGCCAATGCATTATTCTTCCGACAGAGAAATTAAACTTAAAGCAGCTGCAATCATCAAACCGGTGGCCGCCGGAGTCTCCGTCACCTGCCGGCAGCATCCGGATGCCGCGGCCGCCGCGCTTTGTCTGAAATGCGGACAGGGAATGTGCGAGACTTGTTTCGATGCCTCGCTCCCCCGCCTGATATGTTCGAACTGTCTGTCTTCGCTTACTCCGAAAAAACTGTTGACAAGTGCGTTGAAATCACTGCGCTTTCCGGCAATATGGGTAATGGTGTGCGTGATTGCATCCGGTATCGCTTATGGTATGGGTATGGGGAATCCGTCGCCGGCGGCTTTAGCGGCAAAAGATATTGCCTGGCCGTGGTTCCAGCAGGATCTGGGCAAGTTGTATCTGGCCCAGGCCGGCCGTGAAAATCAGCGGGCGGCGGCTTTGAATTTTCTGCAACGTCCGGCCGAGTCGGAAAAGTGGTACCGCCAGGCGGCGGAATCATTCAGAAAAACCGCTGAATACTGGAAAAAGACTCCGGTGTATTACGATTTGGTTATAGGCGAAGCAAGGGCATTGTCCGGCAGCGGCAGCAATCAGGCGGCCATTGACTTGCTGCGCCCGCTGAAAATTCCGCCAGGCGATCCGGCTTATGCGGCCAGCCAATACTATCTTGGCATTATCTATGAGAAAAGCGGCAATAAACTTGATGCCGTTGAATATTTCAGGAGATCGCTCAATGCCGCAGCAGCAGCAGCAGGCAGGCAGATGGACAACTTAATCACAATGCTTACCGGAGACCGGCGGGAAGCCAAAATGATTATTTCGGTAAAAATGATGTGTGAAACCAACCTGTCCTGTACAGAACTGCAGGAACTGCTGAAGAAGTATAATCTTGTGCAGGAAGAGCAGAGCAGTTACAGGTGGAAACGGGCGGCAGTCGCGAAAGAGGATGAAACCGTCGTTCCCCGGAATAAGGCCAAACCGGCGGCGGACGATGATTTAAAGGTGGAAATTTTAAAAAAAAGTAATCCATAAATGTTTCTGCCATATAAAATCGAAGGCGAAAGCGAAGGCGTTCCATGGATGGTATATATTATCTCCGCCGCCTGTATTGCCGTTTATTTCTTTACATACAACTATCTTTCGGAATTTGAACTGAACAACTTTTTCTACCAATATGGATGCATCCCGTCGGAGTTCAAGTTTTATACCACAATCACCTGTACTTTCCTGCATGGCGGCATCATGCATCTGCTTGGCAACCTTTACTTCTTCTGGATTTACGGTAGCGCATGCGAAAAAGCGCTTGGAGCAACCCGGCTGGTCATTATTTACCTGACTGGCGCCATCGTCAGCGTGTCAGCCCATGTTATCAGCGTTTCCCCGTTTTACCGCGATGTGCCAACCATCGGCGCTTCCGGAGCAATTTCCGCAATGCTCGGCGCGTTTCTGGTATTGTTTCCCACTGTCCGGATCAGAATTCTGGTTCTGACTTTCGGCCGTCCGCTGCCCGCCCATGCGCCTGCATATTTTGTGCTGGGATGCTGGTTCCTGATGCAGATATTTTACAGCTTGAAAATCGTCGGCGACGTTGCCGAAGTCGCGTTCTGGGCACACATCGCCGGATTCGCAGCAGGGGCGCTGGTTGCCTCCGCCTATCAGTTCATCCTTTTCTTGTCGCGAAAACGGTATCAACAGACCTGTTTGAAAATTCTGTCCGATTCCGGGGAAGCATTGAAATCCGGCGCTGACATGAAAACTGCGTTGCATGAACTCTCTAAGTCTGATATCAAACACCTTCAGGAAAATCATCTGGCCGAGGTCAATTTGTTTACTGCGTTGATGCAGCCTGTCTCAGACGAGTCATTCAATCAGTTGTTTGATGAGTTTCTGGCGGCACGCAAGGAGAAAGACCATGCCAAAGCTGTTTTCTGCTACTACTCGCTGGCGGTTTATCACGATCCTGACCGACTGAATTCTGACATGCATCTGCGAGGAGCGCACAGCGCCACCGCCATGAACTGTCCGCATCTGGCGATCTACGCCTATTATAACGCTTTCTGCACATATGAAGGCGAGACTGTCGGGCTTGAGAAAATCCTGCATTCAGTAAAGAAACTTCTGACTGAACTGAATGAAAATGAGAAAGCCGCCATGATGGCCGGTTTACTGGCGGAGACATATCCCAATTCCGCACTGTCCAATCCCGTGCTAAAATAATCCGCACATTTTTGGAATTGATATACTCTGCACGGCTGAAAATTTACAGGAAGGTCGGCAGCAATTCGTAATGCCTCAGTCTTTACGGCCTCTCAAAATATCCGCATAAAATTTTAAAATCTATTTGTTTATAGGGATTTTCATTCTATATTATGCTTGTCCGAATTAGGACAAGAACGAAAAATAATTTTCAGGAGGTCAAAGATGAGTGAATCTGCGGCGAGAGAGAAATTTTTGCTGGCGGTGTCTGAACTAT
>CAIPAT010000439.1 GCA_903863035.1 uncultured Lentisphaeria bacterium | reverse complement strand
GGTTGACATGATCCAGTCATTCATGTGCCACGGCAGGCCGGGGCTGATGATCGGAATTTCAATAATCTGCTTATCCTTGACCTGCGGATTAGCCGGAATCAGCGGCTCATTGACTCTTGGCGCGAACGGCGCGCACTTCGGCTCAAATACCGTCATGTGTCCAACGTGGCCGCCACCGCCGGTAGTCGGATAGCATTTGTGCACACCCAGACGGGCTTCGCCCGTATAGAAGCCGTCCAGCAGCATAAACATCATCGGCTCCACCTGCGAAACGCCGCGACCATTGCCGCTTCTGACATTCCACGAATCAGTATTTGCAGTATAAGCGCCTAAATAAGTGGCATCGCTGCCGGTGGTGGCATAATCCATCCCGTCATGCACCATGCCGCCGCCATGAGCGCAAAGTCCGAATGCCTGGAAATCCGCAGCGATATTCTGTCCGACAAAATAACCTCTGGCTGAATAAATATTGCCTTTGCCGTCCAGCGATATTCCATTTACATAGTTAAACGCGGTATAGTCTGATGAAAAAATCGACCAGCTTTTTCCCGAGCCGTCAGTTGAACGTATAACTGTTCCCGGATTTGACAGCGCCATATACACGGTCTTACCGCTGGTGGCAGGATCGGCAACTACGTCCATGACCTTAAAATCTGGAACTTTTTTGCCGTCAACACTGTTCATTTCGCTAATGTTTATGACCTCTACCGTACTTAAAATGTTCTCGGTAATGCGCACAATATAGTTCTTTTTCTGGCATGCAGAAGGCGTACCGGGGATCAAATCCGTTTTATAAACGATATTGCACCCAACGGTAGCAATAACAGTCTTTGCCGCCGGGATGGCAATAACGTTGCGAATGGCGTCAATAGTTACCGGCGCGTTGAGATTTGCCGGGGGGGTTGCCTTTTCCGGAATTACATTGTTCATATCAATCATTTCCACCACGGTTTTGCCATTCAAGTCGTATCGGTAAAGCACATTGCCTTTGGAAACCCAGATCGTATCGACGGATGTTTTGCCCATTCGTGGCGCAAGGCCTTTGTTATTGACTGAATCGATAACATAAGACGTAACTTTTTTTGCGCTTTTGCTGTATTCAAAAATGCTGGTGTCGGCACCGGTAATCTGCGAAGACACTTTCTTGGTATTGGCGCTGGCGCCATTGTAATAGAATGCGAAATAAACCTTATCACTGCCAAACTGGTCCAGATAGAGGCCGGACGCGGCAGCATAATCATTCTGCAATTCCGGAATATCATACCACGTTTTGGACTTACAGTCATAATATTGAATACCTTTATCATGCACCACCCACATACATGGAGCATTAGAGTCTCTATTATCATAGACCAATTTCGTCACCCGGTTGTTTTTCAACGGACTGCCGAGGTCATTAGCATTGATCCATTTTAAAATATTGCCTGCGGTATCGTAGATTACGATACCGCCGCCGTCATTGCGCATAGTTTCGCGATGCGCGTCGTCAGTGCAGCGCTGGTCAAAATTCATGGCAACGTCAAGCTGGTTTTTTCCGGTGCCGACCCATAGCTGATTATTAACCGGATCGTATTCCACACAGGTAGTGTGCCGGAATTTCATGTCTGATGCGTCAATTTTTACATAGCTGGTTTTTGCTTTTGTAGAGACATTCATCTTATAAACTCCGCCGGTACCGCCATGAGAATCGTAAGCTGCCGGATTGGAACGGTAGATCATCATAATTGAACCAGGCAGAAATGTCGCGCCGCGGTAAATGAACGGATAATCCTGAACAAAGTCGCCGTCGGCATAATAATCGTTTTCAGTCGGCCATCCTACAAATCCGCCAGTGCCGCCGCTGACATCGTCCAGATAACAGAACATTGCGTCTTTTCCAACCTTGTCAAAGGTTGTGTCAATTGTCACTTTATTATCCCCGGTAACGTCAACTAAAGTTATTGTCCGGGTAACAGGATTCCATACGTCAGGCGGAATTGCAACCGGAGACGTTACTTCAATATTCCCGCGTTTCTTGATCTCACTAATAACAATATTATTATAAGCAGGCTTGAAGGTCAGCAACTTTATCTTGCCGTTAGCCTGCTTCTTGTATGATTCGCAGGCGGGGAATCCGGTGTTGTCAATCATGCTTTTAATCGTCGCGGTGCCCAAACCGTCCAGTCTCCCGACAACGTAATAGCCGAATTTTGTTTTTGAAAACTTTTTCCCCGTGCCGGAACTCGATTTCACATAACTATCGGCGGCAGTAAAATCTTTCCACAGCGGAGGCAAAAATTTAACATGGTAATAGCTGGACATCGGTTCCACACTGACAACCTGACCCTGATTAATGTTGGGGTTGTCTTTAATAAAAAAACTGAGAGTATCTCCTATTCCCACAGACTCCGCATTTTTCAAATCAACATAATCCTGTCCGCCAGGCGCATCAGCACATAATTGCATTGCTGGCACATTATTGTAATAATAGTACTTGTTATCGGTAAATATATTAGGAAATTTTGAGTCCGCGGCTGACTCCGACAACTGATACATCAGAAAAACGTCAAACAGGTGATACAAATCTATCGGATCTCCATTATAGTTAGGTCCTTTCTTCCCTGTATAAGCATATTTCGGGATGCCGTGGGTCAATACGATATAATTGATTTTGTCCGTCAAACCGTTCTTTGTCAGATGATTTTTGATAGTGGACAGCGCCGCCCATTTTTCAGCATTGCCCATTCTGCCGCCAGTACCCAGCGCAGCCGACACACTGATAGTACAGACGTTCGCGTCCGGAATATTGCGCGCGGCTTTGAAGTACGCGCCAATATGCTGCGATTCCGGGGATTGGGCATTTACTACCAGTAATACGTCATTGTAAGACGGCATTGCCAATGCCGAAGTCGCGGCGAGGCACGCGAACGTCAATAATACTGTCATTCTCCATGCGGTCTTTTTCATACTAACCTTACTCCTGAATTAGTTATACAAACACGTATATTTAGTTGATAGTGTTTAAAATTACAGGCATAGATTACCCGCGATATAATTGAGATAACTTGAACTGATTATTATTTTCGTTCATATCCAGCCTTGTCATTTAACCAGTTCGCCGACCAGAAAAATGGCCCCGGCATACCAGTTTGTTTCAGCATATTTTGACGGATTGTCATAAAAATCCTTCCGTCTTGATTCCATAATAATTTTTTCTTTGTCAAGTTTATCTGGCAGCACTTTGATTTTTACCTCATGCACTTTTAACGGGTCTAAATCTTTCGCCCGCTCCAGGGTAGCCAGACGGTGATAAGTACAATGACTATCCATCCGGACGACCCTCGTCATTTTGCCGTCAACACTGACTTCCAGCGCGCCGCTATCCGGTCCAACAATGTCATAAATCATGGCCTTGGAACCTTTGAACCGGAAAGATAATTCCGCGCCCGGTTCACCCTTCCACAACGCAGACACCCGGTTGCCGAAACTTTCATGCATATTATTTTTCAGTTCACCGTCAGCCAGGTTGCGCCATGGTCCGGTCATTTTAGCCTGATCCACCGGCAGCATGACAGTGTTTTCCAGATTATTTGAATCAACCGGGGCGGACAGGATATGCGGTCCCGGTTTGGACGCCGCCGCCTTGATTGCCGGAATCGAACGGATAATTGCTTCAGTATAAAGACGATGGCCGGTATCATTGTAAGGATGCACGCCGTCGCCGGCGAACGGGATTTTACCGTCAGCCGTCACCCGTAACGGTGCATTTTGATCAAGTTCTTTACCTGATACCCGTGTAACTTCGGCATTGGGAGCCTTCATCTGTAATTTGCCTTCTTTTTCCAGCCGCACCACTTCCAGCCCCATGTGAATGGACGGAATGTTATAATGGTCGGCAAGCTGTTCCATAACGCCGGTGGCATATGGAAATTTTCCCTGACGCAGATCCGGCAGCAGCTTTTCCGTCAGCGTGTAAACAAAGCAGATATCGCAATCCGGATATTGTTTCCATGTCTTCCGGATGATTCCTTCCATTGATTTGACTATCTCCGCCGGCTTCTGCGCGGAGTCGTTTACCGCGAACTCGACAAACACCAGATCCGGTTTATACTGCAATACATCATGTTCAATGCGAAAAACACCGAGCATTGAACCGGTGCCGCCGATAGCGGCATTGACTTCACAGAATTTCGCCAGAGGATACATTTTTTGAAAATATGCCAGACTCTGCACCCGCCATCCGGACTGCTCGGTGATGCTGCCGCCGAAATAAGCGATCTTTACGCTTTCTCCTTTTGCCAGTTTGGCTATAAAATTAGGCAGGCCGCCGCGCGGAGTGCATTCAACCGCATTGCGCAACGGATAATTATCTGCGAAAATAACTGAAGGCAAAATCACACTTATCATTACCAGTACCCCATTAAATAAGTGTTTTAAGTTCATAATTCTATTCATATTTCATCCTTCCAAAAATCTTTCCAGAATCTATTCTTCTTCTTTTGAACCATTTATATCACTGAGCTGCAATTTCAACCAGACAAATGCAGAATGCTGCATTTCGGCATCGAATTTATGCGGGCCAGGATAAAATTCCGCACGGTAATTTTTTTCCGCGCCGACCATGCGATAGAGCGAAGCAAGTTTTCTGTCAGCGTCTTTCATGCCTTCAACCGTAAATAACCCGTCATCAAGATCGTATTGAACCAGCATTGGAGACGGAGCCCGGCAGGCCGCCAGATCCGGCCAGTCGCCGTGCACACCCCAGCCAAATGGAAACAACATCCAGGTATGGGTGAATATGCAATGGTCGAAAAGACCTTCATAAGTTGACATCAGGCCGACTATAACGGCGGCATTGATATGTTCACAAGTAGCATTTAAAAGCGTAGAACGCAGACCGCCGCCGGAAAGACCGACACAACCGATGCGTCCATTGCAGACATCCTTGCGCCCCGCCAGATATTCCGTCGCAACACGGTCTTCATAACTGATAATTCCCGGAATCGTTGTTCCGATAATATTGCAATATTTGGTTATCGTGTGTTCATTAAACCCGCTGGACATATTGTAGGTAAAAATGTCTTCCGGCAGTGTCTGAGACGATTGATTAAATATCATCCTGCTCAATTCGATTTCATTAGACGGCATATTTTCAGCCGGGACTTTTCTTGATCCCCAGAGAAACGTATCCGGAACCAGTACGGCAAAACCTTCCTTCGCCAGTTCGTTCGCGTAAGCCAGTCCGCCATAACATCTGCTTCGCAAAGACTGAAGTGTCTCAATCGGGCCGTCCGGGCCGTCTGCGATTTTTTCTTTGCCGTAATATTTAAAGCCGCTATGGTCGTGAAGAGCGACAATACCCGGCCACGGGCCTTTTCCGGCAGGATGCAGCAGCCAAGCCCCGGTTCTGGGCCCGTAGCCGACCGACCAGGTGATTTCTTCCCCAATTATTCCGTCTCTTTCCCAGCGCTTGTCGATTTGGACGGACTGGGGGTTTTCAGACGCCGGCGCAAAGGCGAGAACCTGGCGAACTTTCTCCTGGATGGCTTTCCCCGGTTTGGTATCCGGAAAAAGCCGGTGCTGTTTGCCTGTAAATTGAATAAGATCGCTGAATGGACCTAAGTGTTGATAGTTTTGCATTATTTATCCTTATTATTGCTCGCCGGTGATGGCGAAGACCATCGGAACCGCAGTTCCAGGAGAACTTATCTCAATGGATTCCAACTTAGCCAGACCGCGCTGATTGGCGTCCTGGTTTGTCACGCCGCTTTCACTGACATCGTTTTTCCACTCCAGCACATAGCCGCCTGCGCCTTCGCCCCACTGCCCCTTGCGTCCGGGAGGATAATATGCGCCGCCTCTGGCGTCCGGGAGGTCCGGAAATGCTTTTCCGCCGGGCTTTACTTTCCACTCATCAATATTGAATGCTTCACGCGCAGTAATAATACGCTTCTGTCCGCCTTCAAAGTTCAGCGTATAAGTTAAAACCTGAACTCCGCGTCCGGTGCCGTAGCCGCAGCCGTGGAGGAAAAATATGCGTTTGAAGACTTTGCCCACAGGGATTAGCGCGGTTTTTTCCGGAAAATAATTTTTGGCGGAACCTTTCAGGACGATACAGCTTTTGCCGCCGTTTCTATCCGGGTCTATTATCTCAAACGGAACACCGCGAATGATGGTATTGCCTTTCGGGAAAAGCCACGAGTCGCCGTTGTCGTCGGTCCCGCCTGTTTTATCATTGGCGGTTTTGTCGTCAAAACCCATATTGCTAACAGCACGGATATCAATCGCCTCGCATTTGCCCGTTTTAATGTCGCCCGTCAGGACTTCCGTTTTAAGCGTTGCCGGTGGCGGGCATTTGACCAGCTTTAACAGCGAACCTGTATTCTGCGCGGCAAAATCAGGATAGTTTATTCTGGATGCGTCGTATTCCGGCAGAGTCACAGTTACTTTATGTTCGCCAGCAGCAAAAGGAACTTTCAGTTCATGGCGCGTGCTGCTGTATGAATATTGAGAAGAGGCAAGCTCTGAACCGTTAACAGTTACAGAGGACGGAGCCAGCAGCGAGGTGATGGAAAGTTCGCCGGCGACCGCCGCTCTCAGACATATTAAGGCGGTACGCTTGTTCCGGTCATATTCGCCGGATTTTATGACGGCGCGATCCCACTCGCCAAGCCATATCGGGTCATTCTGCGCTATTATGTGAGGAACAACATTGCCGTATGAAAGCCAGGAGTAAAAATTCCAGTCCTTATCGTTTTTTGGAGCAAAATAGTCGTAGAAAAGTTTACGCAGGGCATCGCGGTCCTTCCCGGTGTATGCCTTGAATTTGAGAATCTGCCATGCGTTCAGGATGCGCACTAAGACATCTTTGCGATAGTTCCAGTCACGCCATTCCGGCATATCTTTAATATATCGGGTGATCCAGTTAAGCGAGGTGCGCGGATAATAGTCCAGCATGAATGCATAAAACGGATAGTCATATATTGTACAGCCGGCGGAATTGAGCGGCGCATTCCAGGTCTTCTCGGTGTAAGGTTTGAACGGCCTGGTGGCAAATCCGCTGTTCTGAACCCCGAGTTGCTCAACCACTGCATCCGGAGAAGACGGGGCCGGACTGTTTTTAAGCGCGGCGTTGTATACGATAATGTTTGGATGCATCAGAACTCCGGCGGAAACGGCAGTACGCGACCCGAT
Organism: uncultured Lentisphaeria bacterium; assembly: GCA_903863035.1. Classification (GTDB taxonomy): domain Bacteria; phylum Verrucomicrobiota; class Lentisphaeria; order Victivallales; family Victivallaceae; genus CAIPAT01. The sequence goes on along the minus strand of CAIPAT010000439.1, from coordinate 7,736 downwards.
GTAAACAGCCAGTGCCTCGGTGTCCTTGTCGCCAATAACTTTTGCCATCGTGGCGGCAAGGCTGTTTGCCCGCTGTCCGTCGCCAAGCATGTCGCCGGAAAATATCAGGCCGGCGGAAAGACAGTCCTGACCCGGAACCGCCCAAAGCTGTCTGTACGGCGTTGAACTGTAGAAATTGAGCATCAGCGGCCAGTATTTTTCAATCAAGTCCCAGCGCCCGAAATATTTAGCATATGTGTATGCTCCGGCGAGGCTCAGCATATTGAAGCAGGTGTGATCCCCGATAAGCCTTATGCTGTGGCGGAAACCGCGCCAGCCGCGCATCCAGCAGCTTTTGCCGCTCGCGGAGTCGATGACCAGATTCAAGTCATAGGCCTGAGTGGTGTGGACAGCCCATGGCTTCATCGGCATTTCGCCATTTATGGCGCCTTCAAGTTCGCGCGGATTTTTGTAACACTCAAAGAAATCCCTGCTTTTTTCATCCATCATGCACCAGCCGGACGCAAACTGCAGCGACTCGTAGAAAAAGCGCCAGCGCTCACCGGCTCGCGCTTGAAAATGTTTATTGTATTCGGCAATGAAACTTTCCTCGCCGGAAGGCTTAAGTGGCTCGCGCTGATCCATGCTGATTCGCGGAATGGTGTATGAAAGGTCAAAGCCTTCAGCCGCTCTGAACGGTCCGAACAATGTCAAATTTAACGGTTCGGAGAGTTGTCGGTCAAACTTGACGGGTGTGCCGCAGTCCAAACCCAGCGCATAAAGATACGGGGCGGTTATATACGGGTTCACCGGTGTCTTCCAGTCGCTTGTCAGCTCGATATAATTACTGACGCGGTCATAGATTGTCACTTTGTCCGCGCCGATGCTGTAAAATTCCTCTATTTCCAGCGGGAAAAAGGCCAGATGCGAGGCAACTTTGCGGCATTGCGCGGAAACTTTATCCACATCCGCATTTTTACTCCAGTCCGCCGTCTGCGGCTGAGCGCCGTAAAGCATTGCTGCGGCAAACTTGCCGAGCTCCGGCGTCCCCGATGCGGTTAATCCGTTATCTGACCAGATAATTTTTGCCGGACGCTTTTCAAAAAGGATTAAAATCGGGATTTGCGGCATGCCGTTTTCCCAGACCAGCAGAATCCAGCCTTCCGTCATTTGGGACGGATCAATTGCTTCGCCTTTTTTGATGACGGAAACTTTGCCGTTGATTACGGCTATGATTTTTGCGGGCGGCACAGGATTGCCCATGGTCGTGTCTGCAAAAGCGATGTCCGGCCCGCGGGCGTCAAACAATACTCCGGGAGCCAGAGCGCTCCACCAGCAGTCCTGTTTGACGGCTTTGCCGGTCAGCGGATTTTTGAACGTGTAGAGGCGGTGTGAATGCGTCCATGACGTATCCTTGATCTCGTATTTATCCAGAGTGGAATTGGGCGGATCAAAAGATACAGACCAGTTGATGTTGTCATCGGTGCATGGCATAAACGACCCTCTGTCCCTGGCGTCTATAAAGAATCCGGCACCGCGCGCCGCAGAATTTGGAAGCGCCTGCCAGTCTCCCCCTTCGGCAAAATTGCCGGAACTGAAGAATCCGGCGCCGGGCCGGATAACCGGAGCGGCGGATGATGGCGCAAAAACAATTGTCCTCAAACTATTGATTGCGGTATCAGCATCTTTCTTCCGTTCTGATGCGGCAGCATAATTGCCGGAATTATAAGCGTTCTTCCATTCCGTCACAAGTTGTTCAGACTTGTTTTCGGCGGCGTTTATATCAAGTTTTTGTGAGCCAAGTCTGATGCGAAGCGCGGCGGCTTTTACCAGAGAATCAAGCTCATTACCGGCGGCGATAATTCCCGCCCCGAGACAGTATCTGTCCTGCGCCATTCGCCTGTAGAAAGAAGCCGCCTGCTCGTAAAACCGGTTAATCGGGGCGGCAGACGCCTCCGGTTTCAGGGCAGTGAGGCGCTCAAGTTCAACCGGAATGCCGGAGTCAACGCCGAAACTCTTCAACGCCGCGGCGTCTTTCTCCCAGTCTTTCATCATCTCTTCATTTTCCCGGCTGAAAAAGGCCAATTTCTTTTTGAGTTCATTTTCAGCAACCGCCGAAGGCGAAAGAATTCGTGAAGGTGCGGAATACGGCGGCTGAATTACTTGAATCGAGTCAAGAATCATATCGCGCTCAATCTTTTCAAGTTCCGCATAGACAGCTCCGGCCGCAGTTACATTTTTATCTTTTTTTAATGCAGCAAGTTTGATTGAAACGGCTTGCAGTCTGCTCATATAACTGAATCCCGGCTGCCCGAAGGACATCGGGAAGTCCATTCCCGCAAGAACCTTCAAATCCCACAGCAGGGAGTTATAAAACGATTCAACTTTTCTGCTGATGCTGTCAGCGATTTTATCCTTCGAATTTTGTACGGCGGCGACTGGAACGGAACTTTCGCCCAGTGACACTTTAATGTCAGCTATCGCGCCTTTCAGCGGCCAGTTTTTGCCTCCCATGGAGATTTTCAGCGGGGAGCTTTCCCAGTTCGGCTTGTTGCGCGGGGCATTGGTCAGGCTGACCGGATACGGACAGGGTTTTGCAAAGACGAGCTTGCCGTCAATAAACAATTTCAGTTTTTTATCTTTCGGATCGCGGTATGCTTTAATATCGCGCCATTCCCCCTGAAATATCGGACCGGCGCCTTCAATCGGCATGGTGCAACAGACCCATGTGCCGTTGGCTTTGATTTCAGGCAGATTGCCCATGTCGGAATACACCGACGCTACGCAGAAATATTGCATTTTCTGCGTAGTGTTATAATGAAAATAAAATTTCAGACCGTCACAAGCTCCCAGCTCAAGCACCATTTGCCTTTTGTCATCAAGCCCGGAGCTTTTGAACTTGAAAGAGACCTGTAAATCCTCGTAATCTCCCGGCTTTAGCGGCAGCGGTCCGGAAATAGTTTCGCCGCCGCCGAATACCGCGCATTTGCCTCCAGGCGCATCGGCAATGCCGGCGTTCTCCGCAAATCCTTCCATTTTCAGATTCGCCTGCGAAGGACCTGAGTCCATGACGGAGCCGCCAATGACATTCGCAAAATTATAAGAGCATACCTCATCAGCCCATCCCAGCAGCGGGATGCCCAGACAGAGCAGGCCGGCAATCAGTTTTTTCATCTTTTCCTACCTTTCATACAGTTAATTCAGAAAGGTTGCAGGACAGGAATATCCGCTTCTGCAACTTTTTAATCCAACTCTCCCAAAAGCTATTTTATTGCGGCAGCCAGTTCCTCAATTGATCCGTTGCCCTGCACATAATACGGAAATGCGCTGACCTCAATCGCTATTTTTCCGTTTGCCTCCGGCAGCGTATTGCCCATAATGTCGAAGACGCTGACGGAACTGGCAGGCAGTTCGATTTTTTTTGCAGTAATGCCGATGTTCTGCCAGATAACCGCGACCGGCTTGCCATTGCCGGCAAAAATGAAGCAGTTTATGTCCTTCCCCATATCAATTCTCTTTGCAAGCGACTTTCCGGCAAGGTTTTTCACGCATACCGCGAAAGCCGGAATGACCGGTTTTGGCGTTCCGTTGTATTCGAGCATTCCCAGGCAGCCGGTTTGCGCCGGCCCCCAGTCCTCCATCAGCCAGTACCAGTATAGTCTGTCAATCCCGCCGGCCAGTGACGTCACATAAGTCTGGACAAGGAGCGCCGGACTAAGGCGCAATTTCGCCTTTTTCCCGGAATAGAATTGAGTATACCATGAGTCATGGCCCTCGCCGACCCCGCATTCAGTATTCCAGATTGGAATATTTTTTCCAGCCTCGGTGCATTTCTGTTTCATGGTTTCAATGTTCTTCAGCCAGTCTGTTACGGGGCCGGATTGTTTGGAGACATAATCGTGAAAGCTGAAAACATTCATTGATTTTAACGCGCCTGCTTTCAGGCAGTCAGTGTCCCAGCCATTGAAATATGATTGTCCGCATATTCCAACTACAGGAATGGAAGGATCAACCTTCCTGATCTCCTGGTTGGCGGCATCCAGTATGGCAACATACTGCGGCGCCGTTCCTTTCCACCAGCTGTCCAGATACGGTTCATTCCAGATTTCCCATGCGTCAACGGTATTTTTAAAATGCGTTGCCAGTTCATGTACGAACATACGCCATTCAGAAAGCGCCGGCGGATATATTGCACGTTCCCATCCCTTCACCGCATCCGGCGCGGTGGATGCCCAGATCGAGCCGAGCTCCATATTCCCGAGAATATGAACGCCTGTGCTTTTTATGTGCTGCAGGACTTTTTCTTTTTCCGGTTCATACCAGTATGGATCGTCCTTGTCCTGCCTCAGCATGACCCATCTCATATAACTGTCGTCATGAAGACGGATGCTTCCAACGCCCATTTTCCCGACAACATCCACCAGAAACTCCGACGACGTTGTGTTAACGCCGAAGAGGCCGGAGTCCTTCCGGATGCCATCGGGCAGTTTCGGCATAATAGCAAACACATTGATGCCTTTTGCCAGAACTTTGTCTCCGGCTTTGAGCGTCATCTGCGCGCAATAGCTGCCGAGGAGTTTTGTATCCCACACGCATGTGTGTTCAATGCCGGCCCTGGCGCCGGGCTCGATCTCGAATGAACGAGTGTCCGCGATTTCTCCGAAAATATTTTCAAAAGTGTACTCAAGATTCCACTTTGCCGTATTGTCTTTTACAAGCGCCTCCGGAACGTTTATCCGGGTAACCAGCGTGACCGGTTCGTCTTCAACAAATAAAGCATTGGCCGAAGGTGTTGACCCGGTAATTTCCACGACGGGAGCCGGGGCGTATTCCGAAACGCCGCCTTCTTCAAATTGCACAGCATCTATCCAGACTGACCTTCTGCTGAAATCAGTCTTGCTCTTCATCCAGGTGCCGGGCATGGCAATGCTTATGACGGCGATTCCATCCGGACATTCACCGGCTTCAAACGAGAGCACATAACGCTTCCATGCGTCCGTAAGCCTGACCCCGGCGCTCACTGCTGGCGCTGCCTGTGCCTTATAGCGCACTTCAAGCGCGCCGTCCAGGCCGGGTTCATTGCATTTCATATAAGCGCTCAGGGTGTATGTCTTTCCTTTAACAACGGGAATTGGCGGACTTTGCACACGTCCGCCGGCGTCATACCAGCGTGTCCCGGCATGGTAACGCATACTGCTGGTTCCATGCAGTTTTTCATCGCTGTCACAACTCAGAAATTCACTGCGGGGTCTGCTCGTCATTGTAAACGAAGTCCCCCAGTGTTCAAGACCGTTTTCAAACGAGGAATTGCGCAGCAGATTGCCGCCGGCAGTATTTTTCCCCGGAATGTTCACTTTGTTCCAGGTTATTTTTCCAGCATTTTGCTGAGCGGCTTTGATTTTTTCATGTTCAGCCGCACTGATCTCGCGCAATGAAAAGTCATCCATAAAAAGTGTGTCGCCGATCAGCGCGGGAGTGAATTTCATGCGTAAAAAACTTATGTCCTGCCCCGGCTCCAGCATCATGAGCAGAAAAAATTGTTTCCAGGACGAATGAACGTCGGCTCCCGCGTGATAACCTCTGGACCATTTGGAATTAGAGGATTGAATATATACGCGGATAGCGCTCTGCGCATCGGCCTTCATCCAGACACTGGCTACAAAATAGCGGGGGGAAGCGGACGGTTCAATCTTTTTAAACGGAGCGTAGACGCTGAACTCGCCGGCGTCATTGAGCCGGGTGACTGCAATGGCATTTTCCCACGTATGCGCATCTTTTACCAGTGCAACTTTCGCCTCAGCTTTCACTTTCGCCGCAGTTCCGTTCCAGAAGTAGCCGACAGGAAGCCCATTTTTAACGTTTTCAAGGGATGGATTGGAAATCAGTTCTCCCGCGGCATCATTTGCAGACAAGCCGCCGCCTGGCGCGTCCGTGCTTTTTACCGGAGCTGGTTTTTCGGGTAAAACTCCGCCAGGCATAATGCAAAAGTTGACCGGTTCATCGCTTTTCTTCCAAGCGGATATCCTGATTGATGCAATAGCATTCAGTCCGGCAGGTTTTCCCTCGGTCTCCAGTTTCCCGGGAACGATATTTACGACATTCCAGCCGCTTTTCAAATCGTTCGCCGGGACATTAAACCTGTATCTGCCGCAGCTCGTATTAAAATAGAAAGTTATTATATTGATTGAATCAGGCCTGTCCACCTGCAATGAAAGCGTAACAGACGGAGTCTTTGAAAGATCGAACTGGCCGGAGACATCCCATGAAATGCGATCTTTTACCTTTGAAAGATCTCCGGAAAATTTACGTACCGTTTTCTCGTCTATGATAGCAGTGGAAACCGCATCCCCGCCCACCGGCCTCCAGCCCTTGAACGATGGATCAAACAATGTTTCGAACGAACCCGTTGCGGCATTGTCTGCCGCCCAACCGCACAATGGAATAACCAGACACGCCAGCACGGCAAGCAGTTTCTTCATTTTCATTTTTAACTTTCTTGTTCAAGCTTATTGTTTTGACAGAGTCCAATTGACTTTTCCATTTGTGCCGGTATAAGTAACAAATATTCTTCCAGCATAATACTTGACGTTTTGCGCATGCCCGTCCGCAAAAAGAAAGTTGGCTGAACGGTCATGGAAATTGAATGCGGCTGAGGTTGCTGTTTGCAGATACTGGTATGCCTCTGTTATTGAATTCGCGTCGACGTAGATTGCGGAGTTATACTTGGGGCCGCCGCCATTTGTCCTGTAATAATTGCTTTCGCTCATAATCGCGGATGACGGCGCAACTTTGCTCAAAGGCCTGCTTTGAGCATCGGCGCCGCCGCCGGTTTTTTTCCCGATCATCCATCCACCCATATAAGCGGAAGGATCATTTCCGCCAAGATTGGCGTAAGTGGGAACATAGGGGCTGGTAGTGTAGTCAGACACGATGCAGGAGCTATAATTCAAAGTCGTTCCTGGCGCGAAAGGCGATCCGGATGGTTCAACGGCGGCAGGACAGCCGAAAGGCCCCTTAACTCTGGTTCCATTCCAGGATAACGCGTCATAAGATCCCAGACTGTCATATTTGACGTCAATATATGCGTTCGAATATACTGTGCTGCCTTTAACCTTGACCAGCTGCGCGCTCCAGTTTAATCCCTGGGCATTGAGATAAGGCATAAATCCCATGAAGTCATTAGTGTAAGAGGCGATGCCCAGTCCGATTTGCTTGAAGTTGCTCACACAGGCGATCTTCTTGGCCGTTCCCCGCGCTTTGTTGAGCGCCGGCAGCAGCATTGAGGCGAGGATCGCGATGATCGCGATCACAACGAGGAGTTCAATAAGTGTGAAACTTAAGAACTTACGACTTTTTGATTCCCTCATTTTTCATTCTCCTTTTAGGCTTTGAATCCAGTTTTGTTTATCTATTATTTGATTTCTCTGCCATTGACACATTCGCATAGAAATTCGACTGCCACATATTCAATGGGCTCAATAATAGTACCACCTATTCTTAAGTATAGTCCTTTTTTTTAATTTTGTCAATAGTCTTCAAAAAGAAATTCCATAGAAATTCCATTTTGCGTAATGCCTCAGTCTTTACGGCCTCTCAAAATATCCGCATAAAATTTAAAAATCTATTTGTTTATAGGGATTTTCATTCTATATTATGCTTGTCCGAATTAGGACAAGAACGAAAAATAATTTTCAGGAGGTCAAAGATGAGTGAATCTGCGGCGAGAGAGAAATTTTTGCTGGCGGTGTCTGAACTAT
>CAIPAT010000438.1 GCA_903863035.1 uncultured Lentisphaeria bacterium | reverse complement strand
CGGGTGATCCGGCTGTTTTTCCAGCGGATTGTTCCTGACTTCCGGCAATCCCGAGTATCGCCAATCATTCGCATCGACTGCGCCTATAATAGTATCGGTCTTCAGCCCGGCCCTCTTGTAGATGTCAATTATTTCAGGAAGCATTTTCTCATATCCGGGCATCTTGCTGTTGATCTGCGGATACATAACGTTGTGCTTGCGCATATTTACATATTCATTGAAAAGGCGTTTTTTCGCCATTTCCATACCGCCCGTATAACAGGGAGCCTGACCACCGCCGTTTTTCTTCGAATGATCCCCGGAAAGACCACTATGATTGAAAATGCTTGTATAGTATTCGCGGGTCAGGTCGTAATTCGTTTTAGGATCTGGAAGTTCAAACGGAAGCACCATGACTTCGATGGGGATTGCAGATTGTAGTTTCCCGTCAACTGTTACTGAAATAGTTCCCGAGTATTTACCTTCGGCGGTTTTCGGTGCTTCAAATGTCAGCCATATCTGCTTGAACTCACCGGTACTCAGAGATAACGGCTGTAGGGTTTTAGCGTCACGCACCGGCTCCGTATTATCATTGAATGTCAAATCAATGTTGGCCGGATTGCTTATCCACACATATTCGGAACCTCTCGGCTGGGGATAGTCAACACGCAGATAGTTGTCCTTGCTCTTAAAGTCAACCTTGACAAGATTCTCATCATTGAGAAGAAGTTCGGGAACAAGTTCACGCCCCGTCTTGTCCGCATAATAACTGTACCAGGCGGTTCCAGCCTGATACCATATCTTGATTATTTTCACATCAATAGCGGAGGCTGGAATTTTGCCATTTTTGCCGACCAGATCACTGACCTTGAGCTCCACTTTTCCCGCATCTGCGAAAGGATAGATGACAAATGACGCAGGTTCGAATTCCCCTTTAGCGGCGACAATCCTGATGGAGCCGGACAGTTTGCCGTCTTCGGGATAGGTATGTGTCAGGCGTTTGATATTGCTCATCGGCGGAACAGCGTAATACGCAAAAGACACATCCGATTTCTTATATTGGATTGCCGCAATGTCATTTGCCACTCTGACAGCTGAGACAGCTTCATTCTCCAGTTCTTTTGTAAAATTAGCGTCAGTCGATTTTTTAGAGGTGTCTAGTTTACCTTTCAACGAGGTCAGATATTTCTTGAATTCAGGCTGCTGGCATTTGTCGGCGACTGCCTGAAGACTTTTATTCAGAGATAGTGTGCCGTCTGCGTCTCCGGCATAAAGTCCAGAGGCATTGCAGAGCAGGAATGCAGTGCATAGGACAAGTGATAAATTCAGCCTGATACTCATTGAACAGTTCCTTTATGTTTATATAGCAATTATATCGTTTTCTATGTTTGAATATTTTCCTGTCTTTATGATTGCGCAGCAATCTTTTGGAGTGCGGCGTGTAAGCGCCGCTTTAAGATCTAAAAGCGCTGCTGACACAGCGCACTCCGAAAGACGCTTCGCGTCAAAAAAACTGCCACGTGAGCCACGTTCCCGAGTGAGGCCACGTTGCCGTGTCTAATCGCGTGACCGCGTTGAGACGCGGAACGCGACTCACTGTGGCACGTGCCAACGTGGTCACGTGATGAACTCCAACATTTTCGATTTCACACACTCTAAAGTTTTCTACTTTCTAAATTCTAATTTCTACTTTACTGATTACTGATCACCGATCACCGATTACCGATCACCGATCACTGATCACCGATTACTTCTTACTTCTTAATCACCCTGAACTCCCCGGGCTTTAGCTCAAATCGCTCTACTTTCCCGAAATAATGCAGAAATGCACCATGGGATTTCTTCATGTCTATATTATATAAATATATTTTCCCGGCCTCTG
>CAIPAT010000437.1 GCA_903863035.1 uncultured Lentisphaeria bacterium | reverse complement strand
GTCAAGCAGAAAACCCACAATATTTGAGTTATTCTCTTGCGATATGCGCAGGTGGGATGTCGCTGACGGAATAAAGATGAAATTTTTCTCTTTAGACGATATTACTTGCAGTTCTTTGCCAAATATATACCCCATGCTACCCTCAATGACCCAGGTTAATTCGGCAAAGCGGTGCTGATGAGAAGCTATTATTATTTTTTCTTTCTCTTTGGCAAAGTGAAAAACCACCGGGTCGATTTTCAATCCGCCCAGCAGAATCGGACTGAACTCGGAAGTACAATGACTGAGAATCTTATTGTATAGAAATACCTGCTCCATAATATCCACTCAAATACCGGCAATAATACCAATTCGCTTTCATTGATAGACAAACGCTTGACCTTTGTCACCGATTTTTGCCATAAATCCTCGTACGATATACATATTGCCCTGCGGTTTATTACCAAAATCCATCGCCAAATTCCTAAACGTTATTGTCTATGACGGATCGCTCATTGGTATAAAATATTTCTATTTTAGCCGTTCAGTCCGAAAAACTTTTGTTTGTCCGATGGGAACTTCCACAGAGAACTCGGAAGTGTTAGCGGCAATCAATTGACCAGTAATTGCATCGGTTACACGCGACGGATATTTGGGGCACAAAACTTTAGTCCCGGCTACCGCGCTGTGCACTCCAACTAAAAATTGGTTACCGTAAACCGTATCGCCAACTTGCTTGCCAGCACGCCATGCCCCATGTTTTTGTGCCAAGTTATGAATAAATTGGGCTTCCAGCCAAGGTACGGCGAAGTAATAGATTTCAGATTTTCCAGATTTCTTAAAAGCGGCGGCAATAGCACTTGGGTTATCCCGATATACTGCTAATGGTATGGCATTTGAATCGGTAATTTCAAATCCAAGTCCACGACTTTCGCGGTCACAGAATGCAAAAAACAGCGGGCGGTCGCCAAAATTTCCGGTGAGTTTTTTTAACAACGGTTCTTCAGCCTTATTTAACCACTGTCCGGCTAAGGCAGTTTTTCCCGGCAAACGTTTCACATTCATTCCGGTAATTTTTTGAATCTGCTGTTCCATCATATCAGGATTGACTGCGACACCAGGCGCATGAAGAAATATTATTGTCTTCCCGGCCACCTTCAGTTTTTCAATTGCTTCTAATTCTGACGCAGCGATAAACTGTGGCATCGCAAATACATATACTTTATAATCCGGCAAATTGCGGTCAGCAATATCTCTTTGCAAATAGAGATGATAAGGGACATTGGCGGTATCCCATTCAGGTCTTTGTCTTCTAGTATTTCTCATTAGAAAATAACTTGCATCGAGATCATCCGATAAGAAATTGGCACTGTCCTCACCAATAAAATAGGCAACATCTGCCTCCAGATTTCCTTGGCGTAGGGTCTTGTCTGCAAAAAGCTTGTATAGGTCACCAATATTTTTCATAATCAGCTCGTTAAAATACCACTGACCACTCATATCCATACAATATATGCCTTGACCGCGGGCAAGCATATTTAATCCTTCGCGATGCAACATTCCACGAAAATTTTCATTATCTGAGGATCTGCCGACCCCAAAATCGTAGGATTCGCCCTGTGAAGGCATCAAGTGGGTACGGTAATCAAATTCATGGAAAAAGATTTTATTGTTCAAACGTAAACTTTCAGGCAGGGAATCACATCCGCCAGGGTAACTACGTTGGCGTAAAGCATAATCACTGGTAGCAGAAATGCCGTTGAGTCCATCCGCCTTTGACAGCAAACCGAAGCCGGTATAACCGCGCCAACCGTGCATTACGTTGCCATTATGCACCATGAAATATTTTTCCGTGCCCCGTTCTGCCCTAAACTTAGCCATAATTTTGGCAATAAATCTGCTTGGAGTTTCGCCATAAAAGCGATTGAAGTCGGCCAAATACTGAAATTGTTTTCCTAAAAGCCAAGGCGTAGTTTCGGCGGATTTAGCCCGGCGCTCATCAGGCGTTGGTAAAACAATTTCGTCGAATGTAGCATACTTTTTGCCCCAGCTAATATTGAGTTTTTCGATAGAATTATCATAACGTTCACGGAGCCAATTTTCCCAAGCTTGTTTTGCCGCCGGCGAATAGTCATCAAGTTCGGTAACTTTTGAAGTTGCCGGATGTACCCAATGACCGAAATCGGCATCATTAAATCCCCATAAGTAGTATCCTACTACTCTCTTACCGACAGGTTCTTTAGCCAAAAACTCATCTAATGTAACAAGCATTTTGGCAATATCATCTATTGCTTTTTGAGAAAATATGGATGGCAATAGCTTAGAATTGGGTTGCACAACCTTGGCCCATTCGCCAAAATGGTCGCTGCCATTAGCATACTCGCCTTTAATGTTCGCGCAAACTTCTGACGGATTTTCTAGTCCCCAATTTTGATATGGATTAACCCATACACCTAATATAATTTTACTCTGCGGAGATTTTGACAGCAAATATTCTAGAATTGCTTTAACCCCCTCAAAATTATATTTTTCCTTGCCAACCCAAAAAGCGGGGAAATCATCGGAACCTGAATGATGAACACTTTGTAAAAGAACCCCTTGTTTTTCAAAACCACCCCAATTACACAAATACTTCAACGTTTTCATTGAACCGACATACATAAAAGGTGCAATCTCTCTCTTGCTGGCATCGAAAAAAATATTATTTTTATCCAACTTTATATACGTTGCAGTCTCAACCCCCAGCATCTTTTGCAATTCTTGTGAAGAAATCACAAAATTATTTTTTATTGGTGCGGTAAAATCTTTTTTGTACTCGGTGCTACCGGAAACCTGTATCTTAATATCTTCAATTTTGCCTTTCCCTTCAAGCGAAAGTGTCACTTGACCTGAATCATACTCCTTGCGCTGATATATCGGAACAACAAAACGTGCAGACCCGTTCTCAAACACAGACAGCGTAAGCGAAGTTATCGGCATTGCCGGTTCGGGGTACTTGCCAGTAAACTGGGAATAGCCGATCTTTAACGCAGAAGGTAATCCAGATAGCTTAATCTCGCCTGAAACTTGATAATCCCGGTTTGGCACCAACTTAATACATTCAGAAACTAGCTGCTCGCCAATGTTTTGCCATTCCTTGAGCATAATAGTGATATTCTTATCAGGGACCTGATATGCGTTTTTTGCAGCCGGTGATGGAATTTTAGTCAAATACCCACAATAGAAATCTTTGATTCTTGCCTTGACCATTGCGAATGAACTTGTTCCGATTTGAAACCCGGCTCCCCTTTGTGAATCAAACAATTTAGCATAAGGAACCGGTTCCTTAAACTGCGACTTCCCGTCAATTAAGACCTGCACCAACATCTGACCGGTTTTGGCATCTTTGTATTTCTTAACCTCATATTTCCTAAAAACTCCATCATCCCATTTAAAATCAGCAACAGGGAACAACATATCTGAATTTAAATCCATCAATCCTATATAACATTTCCCTTCAAACGTATTATACCAAGCAAGTGCGACAGTTTTACCAGCGGTGTTACTTTCGCCACGAAAACCACAATGAAAAGAGGGTACTTGCGAACGCATTGAATAATCAAAAGCGACAGTGATACCAAATTCTGTTTCATCCTTTTCCGGGTCATTTAAATTGATTAATTTATTAATGTTTACGAAAGTTCCAGCAACATTGCCTTCATCAGCAATCTCCAATGCTCCATTTCCAGTGGTGTCAGGAATAACCTTGCATTTGTTGCCGATGCTCAAATTCCAGCGTTCGTTAGCAGATTTTGATATATCATTCGGCAGCCCCTTCCCATCAAAACTGGCAATTATTTTTGATTGGGCTGAAACGATCGGCTTGTCATCTTCACCGGCTTCGCAGTAAAGTTGTTTTAGCGCAACGTTAACTTTATCAGGGGTATTACTGCCAAAACTGAATACAGCTTTACCGGTTTTCCCGGTAACCGGCAATTCTGAGTAGTCGTAAGGGGTCACAAGCAGGTTCTTGCCATCAAGTTTAACTTGAATCAGCGTCTTACCTGATGCCGTATCATGATACTTTTCAACTTGATAATTATGAAATTTGCCGTCATCCCAATTAAACTCCTTTAATTCAACTAAGGGGCGCAAATCGGCATCTATCAGGCCAATTGTCTTTTTGCCTTTTAGGTTGTAACTCCAACCGAGTAATAAGCTACGACCGTCAGCACATGGACGGAAGCCGGTACAAAAAACAACTCTTGGCGACGGAGCAACGTCAGAAAACGCCAAATCTACCGAAACGGTGATTGATGAATTCTTGATAATCGCACCGGCAGAGTAAATGCGTTGCAGGTTAAAAAGACCTTTGTCAGTTTGGTCATCGAAAACTGTAACGCCGGCCACTGCGTCATATGACGGCACAATACCACCACTCATATGACTGAGCCAACTCTTGTCAACAGCCTTACCGCCTTGAATTTCTCCAAGCTTCGCGCCAAATGTCGCTAACGCACATACTGTAATAAATAGAGCAATGATAACTTTTTTCATCTTTTCCTTTGTCATTATAATGCGGTTACTGATTCTTTGGATACCTCGTTTTTTCTAAGACCCTTTGCGCTACCATCCAAACGCAAGAAATTAGCGGACTTTTCGTGTCGAAAATCGACCCTTTGAGAATCAATTTTTGTATTACCAGCAATCCAAGCCAAATCCCATCAGTTGCGACTGTCCATGAAATGTTCTGCCACGGAAATCAGTATTGACAATCACTATCGATGGTTGCCTAATCTTTCCGACTTTTCGCGCCGAATATGTCGCCCATGACTCAGTATCAGTTGCACCGCCTAAATATAAGTTTTGACCATAGTTAAGCATATAATTATAATCAGTCAAACTTATCATCGAAATCTGATTGTGACCGGTCGGACATATCAACCATTGCGCAATGGTTTTATTATGCGGCTTGATCCCACTCAAAAACTTCATCTGACGCCACCAAAGAATATTGGGTACATTGGGTACCCTGCGTGGTAAAATATAGTCATTTATGTAATACCATTTCGCAATCATTCATAGGCAAACGATTGACCTTTGTCATCGATTTTTGCCATAAATCCTCGTACGATATAGATATCGCCATGCGGTTTATAACCAAAATCCATCGCCAAATTCCTAAGCGTTATTGTCTAGGACGGATCTCTCATTGGTATAAATGCTAAAACCTATCAAATTGGTCTGGAAAACCACCAAATGAGTATTAAATAAAATCCATCAAAACCTCAAGATCATTTTGGCCAAGCCGTCGTATTGACATTAAATTCACGACCAAGATGTAACTCGGGACGGCTAGCAGAAATCACACTACCGTCACTCATTCCAGCATTGGCGCGATTTGCATGGCGAGTAACATTGTAATAATACGGATCCCGGGTGGCATCGGCTGGAATTACTGTAAATACCGGGTAGCAACGGTTTTCAGCAGAACTGTAACGGGCGGAAGTATTGGCTAAATAACCTCCATCGCCAATGATGGCTTTTCGTCCCATAGTACCCATTCTTTTACCCGGATGGTAGAAATTAGGTGACATCGATGTGTGTGACCATCCCAGAGCGTATTGATTTGTCGAGATTCCACCCTCCCGACGACCAAAAGAAAAATCTGTAACTGACGAACCCGGGGTATAGAGAGCTATTTGGGCGGCGGTTGTAAAGTTGGATGGAATTTTAGGTTTCCCGTTTGAAGGACATAGAAAGACTTCGTTCGCAAGACGATAATCTTTCCATAGGTGACAGCTCGGGAACAGTCCGCGACTATCTATATACAACGGGAAAATATCTTTGTTGTCATTGGCATACATACCCATGCCCAAAGTAATTTGACGCATATTCCCAACACATTTGATTGCTTTTGCTTTCTCTCGTGCCTTGTTCAATGCCGGCAGCAGCATTGAGGCCAAAATTGCGATGATCGCGATCACCACGAGGAGTTCAATGAGTGTGAAAGTCTTTTGATTTGATCTTTTGCTGTTCCGATTCTTTCGCTCTCTTTTTAATTTTAAACGTAGCATCTTTTTACCTCAATATTTTTAAGTTGCTGTTTTTCCCACTGTTAATATTAATTATAGTGCATAGAGGATAAAAAGTAAACATCAAAATAAAGACATTTACACCAAAAGCAGGACCTGTTAGTTTTTGTTAAGCTGTTTGGAATATTCTATAGGAGTCATGCCGGTGTGTTTTTTAAAGAAATAACTAAAGTAAGCGTCGCGCTTAAATCCTAAACTATCAGCAATTTGTTTAACTGAAAACGTTGGGTTATACAGCATCTTCTTGGATGCATTCAGT
>CAIPAT010000436.1 GCA_903863035.1 uncultured Lentisphaeria bacterium | reverse complement strand
GATCCAACGGCGAGGCGGTGGTCGCCAAAGGCGAAATGCCTAAAGCCGCTGCGGAGAGCGGCGTTCCCGGGGTTAACTTCATTCACTTCATGCTCCCGCGCCTGCGGGATGAAGTGTATTTGTTCTTTTTCGTGAATTTTCGTGCCTTTCGTGGTTAAGGTGTATTTTTTGGTTGCGGCTATGCCGCGCTAAGTAATTAGTGGACAAACTTTTCCATGCCTGGCTGAATTCCCGTCTTTGAAAAAATTACATCTTTTCCAGCCAGGCGGCAACGGAGGCGTCAGTGGGCATCCGCCAGTCGCCGCGGGGGGAAAGGCTGATCGTACCTACTTTCGGACCGTCCGGAATACAGGAACGTTTGAACTGCTGGGCGAAAAAGCGCTTGAAGAAAAGCTTCAGGAATTTAACGATTATTTCGCTGGTATAGACTCCGGCGAACGCCTTTTCCGCCAGGAATTTTATTTTATCCGGCGGCGCGCCGTATTTAACGCAATGGTAGAGGAAGAAATCATGCAGTTCGTATGGACCGATGAGTTCTTCGGTCAGTTGATTGACGGCCGCGTCTTTGGTGTTCGGCAGCAGTTCCGGGCTGACCGGGGTGTCAATGATGTCTTCCAGTACGGAACACAGTTTTTCGCCGGAGCTGTCGGCCACCCAGTGAATCAGGTAGCGGATCAGGGTTTTCGGTACTGAACAGTTGACCGCATACATGGACATGTGATCGCCGCAGTAGGTGGACCAGCCGAGGGCGATTTCCGACAGATCGCCGGTGCCGATGACCAGGCCGCGTTCACGGTTGGCAATGTCCATCAATATCTGGGTGCGTTCGCGGGCCTGCACGTTTTCATAAGTTACATCATGGACTTTCAGATCGTGTCCGATATCTTTAAAATGCTGCAGACAGGCGGCCTGGATGCTGATCTCGCGCAGATCGGCCCCGATCAGTTTGCACATTTTGACGGCGTTATTGTAAGTCCGGTCAGTAGTGCCGAAACCGGGCATGGTGACAGCGATAATATCAGAGGCCGGTTTCCTGAGCAGCTTGAAAGTTTCCGCGCAAACCAGCAGCGCCAGCGTGGAATCCAGTCCGCCGGAAATGCCCAGCACGGCTTTCTGCGAACCGGTATGCTCGAAGCGTTTAGCCAGACCTGCCGCCTGGATACTGAAAATCTCGCGGCAGCGGCAGTCGCGGACTGTCTGGTCCTGCGGCACGAACGGATGCTGGGTAATGGTGGTATATTTCAGGTCTGCGGCAGTATTTACTTTCCCCATCTTTACATAGCGGAATTGCATATTTTCAGGTAGTTCCGCATCCGCAAACGAGCTTTCACTGATCCGGGTATTCAGCAGTCTGGCGCAATCAACATCGGCATATATCAGCGAACTGTCACGGTGAAAACGTTCATTCTCGGCAACGGTCCGTCCATTTTCGGCAATAATCGAATGTCCGCCGAAAACCAGATCGGTAGTGGATTCATGCACTCCGGCGGAGGTATAGGCATAGGCGCAGATGCAGCGGGCGCTCTGCTGTTCGACCAGTTGTCTGCGGTATTCGGCTTTTGAAACCAGTTCGTTGCTGGCGGAAAGATTGAAAATCACGGTTGCGCCGGCAATCGTCAGGCAGGAACTCGGCGGAATCACTGTCCACATATCTTCGCAAATCTCGATCCCGAACTTGAAAGCACGGCCGGATTCAAAGACAAGGTCGGTGCCGAACGGAACGTTGTAATCAAGTCCCGGAACGGAAACTTCCATATTACGGATATTTCTGCCGGATTTAAACCAGCGTTTTTCGTAAAATTCCCGGTAATTCGGATTGAATATCTTCGGCACGATTCCTTTGACGGTCCCGTGCTGCAAGATAAACGCGCAATTATATACGGCATTGCGGAACATGAACGGTGCGCCGGTGATGATGATGATATTCTTTTGGGCCGTGGCATTGGCTATTGCGATAACTGTTTCAAGAGATTTATCCAGCAATACGGGTTGATGAAAAAGGTCGGCGCAGGTGTAGCCGGAAACCGCCAGTTCAGGAAACACCACCGCGGCGGCATGATGCCGTTCCGCGGTCAGCGCGGCTTCGATGATCTTCTCGCCGTTGAACGCAGGGTCGGCAACCCTCAATTCGGGAGATGCTGCCGCCAGCCGGTAAAATCCGAACATTTTGCACCTACTTTACGTTTAGTGTCTTTGTTTTAGACTCATTTGAAACTTTTTTAACCACAGAGACCTGTAAGAAGTTCTAAAGTTCTAAAGTTCTAAAGTTCTAAAATTCTAAAATTCTAAAGTTCGGTCCCGCTTGCGGGTCCCGCGACTGCGGGATCTAAAGTGCGGAAACTGTAATCACTATTACTAACGCCTCTTCAGTCTTTAGATTTAATGTTTTAGATTTTATTCTGACTTCTGACTTCTGTTCCCCGCCTTCCGGCGGGTAGCGCAACCTAAATTACGCTATTACAGTAACATTGTTTTACCTTTTATGCCAGTTTTATCGAATTTTTTCGGGTTTTGTCAAAAAAAAATTTGTGTTGCCGCAAAAGCGGATTAGACTTTTGTACTGGTGAATGGTGAATGGTGAATGGTGAATGGTGACTAGTTACGTGTTACGTGTTACGTGTTACGTGTTACGTGTTACGAGTTACGTGCTATGTGCTAAAAGGGATAGGGAAAACAGTTTTGCGCAATAGAATTAAAATTGCCCGAAATCATAAAAAAGTTTTCTCTATGTCTTTGTGTCTCTGTGGTTAAATTGTATTATGGAAACTGACATTATGAGCAAGAAGATACTGCTGGCCTATCCGCGCGGATTCTGCGCCGGAGTACGCCGGGCGCTGGATACCGTCGATAAAGTCCTGTCGATCTCCGGCAGCCCGGTTTATGTTTTTCACGAGATTGTGCATAATGATTATATCGTGAAAACGCTGCGGGAGCGTGGCGTGATTTTTGTCGAATCAATAGAGGCGGTGCCGTCCGGCGCAACATTGATTTTCAGTGCGCACGGCGTTTCCCGTCAGCTTGAAGAAACCGCGGCGGCCAACGGGATCAAAGTGATTGACGCGACCTGTCCGCTGGTACGGCGGATTCACCGCAAGGCCGGCGGATTCCAGGCTAAAGGCCGGATGATTATCCTGATTGGGCACAAGGGGCATCCGGAAATCATCGGTACCCTGGGACAGATTGAAAGCGGAGCATTTGTCGTCGAGACCGTTGCCGACGTTGCCGCGCTGCCTGAACCGGAAAAAGGCTGCCGGGCGGCCTATCTTACGCAGACCACCTTGAGTCTTGACGAAACCCGTGAAATTGTTGAAGCGCTGGAACGGCGTTTTCCCGGTATCGAAGGCGGCGGGGACATCTGTTATGCCACGCAGAACCGCCAGAATGCGATCAAGGCGCTGTGTCCGGAATGTGACCTGATCCTCATCATCGGCTCGAAAAACAGTTCCAACTCCAACCGTTTGCGCGAACTGGCGGAACGCTGCGGCTGCCGTGCGGTTTTAATTGACGGCGCGGCCGATCTCCAATCATTCGATTTTACCGGCATCGGCAATATCGGCATTTCCGCCGGAGCCTCAGCCCCGGAATGTCTGGTCGCCGAAGTAACGGATTTCCTCCACACAAAAGGCTGGTCAGCCCCCGAAGAAATCCGTTTCACCGAAGAAAACGTAAAATTCCCGCTTCCGGATGTAAATATCTAAGGCAAGCATTAACCACCAAGACATCCCGCAGTCGCACTAATCCTGGAGTTAGGAGCTGTCAAGAAATAAACTTGACAAGTCTCGCGAAATATCCCGAAGAGATTTTGGGAATTGCCGGTAAGGCGCATACCTGAAGGTATGTAGCGAACCGGCAAACACAAAGGCATTCGGGAGAAGCGCGAAGATGTAAAGTTTATTTCTTTACGGCTCCTTAGCAAAGCACAGAGATAATGCTTTGTTTTAAAAGCCATATCCCATTATTCCCATTATTCCCAGTACTCCCGTTATTCCCATTATTTCCATTATTCCCATTATTCCCATTATTCCCATTATTCCCATAACTCCCAATAACCACTTTAGCAATTAAGCTTTGATCTTAAATTTCCGCTGCAAATCTTCGCGCAGTTTAATTATCGCGGATTCTTTGGCTTTGGCTTCGACGTCCAGGGTGAAACTCATGTTCAGCCAGCATTCCGGAAAATCGCTGATGGCGATATAATCGGCATGCGGATGTACTCTTTTAGCGAATACCGTACTGAATTCAGTCAAAAAATTGACATTCCAACTGTTTCGTGTTATGATATATACAAGAGTAAAACGGGATTGAACTTATGAAAAAAACTTTTGCAGCAGTGGTTTACAAAGAGAAAAAACTCTATGTTGCCGAATGTCCTGAAGCCGGTACCGCCAGTCAGGGCAAAACGATTGAGGAAGCCTTGCTTAACCTCAAGGAAGCCACCGAACTTTATCTCGAAGAGTTTCCTGCCAGGCAGCACACCCATCCTTTACTTACAACGTTCGAGGTTCCGGTTCATGCCTGAGCTGCCGAAGTAAGGGATTTCCTCCGTGCAAAAGGCTGGTCAGCCCCCGAAGAAGTGCGCGTCACCGAAGAAAACGTGAAATTCCCCCAGCCGGATGTAAAAATATTAGGCAGTAATTAGCTACAGAGACATCCCGCAGTCGCGGGACTAACACGAGAGTTAGCAAGGCACAGAGAGAATGCCAGGTTTTAAAAACCAATTCCATCATTCCCATTATTCCCATTATTCCCATTATTCCCATAACTCCCAATAACCACTTTAGCAATTAAGCTTTGATCTTGTATTTCCGCTGCAAATCTTCGCGCAGTTTAATTATCGCGGATTCTTTGGCTTTGGCTTCGACGTCCAGGGTGAAACTCATGTTCAGCCAGCATTCCGGAAAATCATTGAGGTCGATATAATCAGCGTGTGAGCGGGGAGTTCTGGACTGCCAGCCGCCCTTGGGGGAAGAGATGTGAAACTGCGGTTCGCGGCCCAGTTTCCGCCATAATCCGGCACACAGTTCCGTTGCCTGCGGCACGGACAGGCTGTCAGGGTTGCAGCGGTGATGGTGAACGTCATATACCAGCGGAATATCGAGTTCCGAACACAGCGGGTAAAGGTCTTCCACCGTATAGGAAATATCGTCGTTCTCCAGCGTCAGATGGCGTCTGACGGCTTCCGGCAGAGCCGGAAATCTTGCGGCAAAGCGTTTAATCGCTTCCGCTTTATTACCGTAAACGCCGCCCAGATGGATATTCACATTTTCCGCGCCGGTCAAGTCGGCGACCATACATTGATATTCCAGTTCACGCAACGAATTTTCGAACACCTGTTCACGCGGCGATGATAGAATAATGAACTGGTCCGGATGAAAACTAAGCCGGATATCGTGCTCCTCGCGGAACTCCCGGATTCTTGCGAAATTATTGATAATGACGTCGGCGTCAATGAGCGTTTCCAGTTTGTATCCGGCCTGTGGATGGGTAAAGAGCGGCAGAATTTGCGAGTTTATCCGGAATGCTCCGATCCCCAGCGAGTCCACGGTCAGTAGCGCTTTTTCAAGTTCAAATGAATTATACAGGCAGATGGACGACAGCTTACGGAGACGTTCAATCTCAGGCAGTCTGCCAACATTGGCGGCGTTAATATGCCGGAATTTTACCGGATGGTCATGAAAAATACAGCACAATCCGAATCTGATCATAATCTGTTTTAAAACTCCTTTTAACCACCTTTTTAACCACAGAGGCATCCCGCAGCAGCGGGACTAACCCGAGAGTTAGCAAGACACAGAGAAATCCTTTTTTACTTTTATCTTTTTACTTTTATCTTTCGTCTCTTATTTGATAAAAATGCAGATACCGCAGTCAAACGCTGACTTCTGTCTTCTGCTTTTTGGCTGTTGCCCTTAAACATTGGATATTCTCCCGCTTTGCGGAATCCCGCAGGGCGGGACGGGATATTGGATATTCAGTTTGGTTGCGGCTATGCCGCGCTGTGACCTCTGTGGTAAATCTGCTTCCCTGTCTACTGACTACTATTTCCCTCACCCCTCACTCCTCACCCCTCACCCAGCATTCGCCGCTTTGGCTTTTTCCTTTTCCTGTTCTTCTTTCTCTTTCTTCTGTTGTTCGCGCCATTCCCGCGGATCAATTGGATTGGGATCGCGCCATAAGCCGGCTTTTTGATCTCTGGCCGCCGCCTCGGCTTCGCGGAACGCCCGCGCTTTCGGGGCGTAATGCTGATACCACCAGGCATGCCCGTTTTTTATTATCTCAAGGTTTATATAGACATCTTCAAAATAAACTTTGGCAACAATCCTGCCGTAGCTGTCCTGATCAATTTTTTCCACTTTGACATCTCTGCCTTTTATCAACCGTATCAGGAATTTAGTTGCCTCTCTGCCGCCGGACTGCTTATATTCTGGAGCATCAATGCCCCACAATCTGATTTCAACGGAGTTCTGCCCGTTCTGCAGCAGGAAAGTATCGCCGTCATATACCCATATCACTTTTCCGGTTATGGATTCTGCCGCCAGTGAAAACGCCAGCAGCAGAAGTAGTACTAACGCTGCTGTTTTTTTCATCTTTTAAATCTTCCTATGGTAATATAATCAATGCTTTAATATAGTGCCGGAAAGGAAATCATTCAATCTACAGCCTGCAATCAGCGCGGTTATCGGCAATCTTTTTGCTGTAATTCGAAATCCCAGTGAATTGATGACAGCATCTGTTTTAATTCGTCAAACTTGAATACCGTCCACGGCACTTGTCCCGGCTGGAGAAACTTATTGGCTGATGCCCATTTCCCGCTGTAAATATGTTCAAAATAATCCCGCAGCGGCGGATAATCCAGATACAGGTTTTTAAACAGGCGGTCATAGCCGCGGCATGAAATCTGCAGCTCGGCGGAAAGCGGAATTCCGGGGAAATAGAAATTGCCGTCGCTGCCGGTAATGCCGTTTTTAATAACATTGCCTTCAGTGAAAATCTCGATCTTTACGCCGTCAAGCGGCTGTTGCGTTGCCGCATCCACGACTTTCCCTGAAAACGCCGGCTTCAGAATTTTCGGCGGCTGAAACGCTGCCGGCTCGAAATAATAGGGATTGGTAAAAGCAGCCTGTTTGATTTCAGTATATTCCGTATTTTTCTCATGTTCGCACAATTCAGCATAAGCCATGATATCGGTAAATGCTTTTTTGCGCGGCCGTTTGCTTCCGAAAACTTTTACCAGAAACCATGTCCGCCGTCCGGGATCGGGCTTTATTAAAAATTCATGATCATAACTTCTGAGCTTTTGATCCTCAATATCAATAATTTCCACCGGCCGGCTATTTTTGTAAAGCACCAGCCAGGAGATATATTCTCCGGGTTCCGGATGACTTAAAACAGAAACGGAAAGTTTATGAGTTTGTCCATCATTTCTTACGACAGCGCCTGGACGGTACTTGCCGTCCAGGAGGGTGATAAGGACAGGGCCGCTGGTCATGAACGCTTTGCCGGCAGCCAGATTTTTCAGGAAGGATTTGAAATTAAAGTTTTTAGTTCCGCAATAGACATACGTTCTGAAATCTCCGGGCTTATGCCTGCCGGACATATCGCCGTCTGTTTCCGCGACTCCAGAAATGCGATAACCTTCATTTAAAAGATGAAACCATAGATTCTGGTAAAAGATGTGCTCGGCGTCATAGCCCATCACCGCCAGCGAGTCATAAATCTTTCCGGCAAGCTGCGAGAAGCAGAAATCCGCCGCGATGTTGGTGCAGATCAGTGACCCCCGCTGATTATCCCGCCACCAGCTGGTCGGATGCGGTACCGCGGACACCCCGCCCTGCCGCTTCCATCTGATTATTTTGTTCAGCGGCGATTCCCCGTGATAAGGTATTTCCAATGCCGGATTGACGATTTTCCTGCCGGTAATTCCGGCGACATTGAAATATTCAACATCATGGTAACTGTCATAACACCCCTGCGGGTCGGAAATCACGGGAAACTTCCACCAGCAGACATGGCCGAATCTGGTTTTGGGAAACTCGGCTCCCATGTAAATGCGGGCATTGCCGGCAGAAAGGCTGTTCAAATATTGATGCAGCTTTGCTCCGTCGCCGCCCGGCCAGGAGCCGGGCGGTATCATCCAGCCCTGACACAGCGCAATCATATCTATGCCCGATGCCTGCATGAATGTAACCAGAGCTTCCGGCGCTGCCGGATAATTGATGTGATTATGCGCATCTCCGGTAAAAAGACCCGTGCCTTTAAAATCAAACCACGGCTGCAGTACAACCTGAATGGCAATATCCCGGTCAAACTCAATCTCCATTGGTGAATATTGATACGCCAGACCGGAATAGACGGTGATGGAATATTTTCCTGCCGGCAGTAAAAATTCAATTTCCCCGGCAAATGCCGCCTGGCGCTCGATTTTGCCTGATTCAGCTAAAATCACCCATGCCGAAATTACTTTATTGGAAATTCCGTCAATCGCGATGATTTTCAGTGAAAAAGTATTTTTCATAATTTAAAGATCACGACCTGAAAACTTTTGTATTCGTGATAAGCAGTTGCGGGTAATAAATTTCTTTGTGTCTGGTAAAATCAATAATTGCGGGAGCGGTCAGTTGAAATGCGAATCTGCTCAACGGAAACGGCCGGGTTTCCAGAATAAAGGAAAGCAGAATTGCCAGCGAACCGCCGTGAGCAAAAACCGCCAGATTCAAATCCTCCGCATGCGGTTCAATGCGGAAACCGCCGCCACCGGCATGAACCCCCAGTTTTTTCAGTTCCGCCAGAAACGGCGGACAGATTCTGGCATACAATTCAAAAGTGCCTTCGCCCAGTTCGGTTTTCCACGTTTCTTCAATATCGCAAATCTGATAGCCTTTCACTGCCGCGTCGAATTCAACTGAAGGAAGTTCTTTGAAGGCGGGATTGATATCCCATTCTTTTAGAAAATCAAATGTGCTTATTTCCACATTCCGGCCTTTCATCACGATTGCCGCCGTCTGCAATGCCCGGCCGTAGGGCGATGAAAATGCCGCCCCGATTTCGATTTTATCCATAGTTTCGCGCAGTTTCTCCGCCTGTTCTATGCCGGTACGGGTGAGATAATTTTTTACCGGCGGTTGCGGACAGGCAAAAGAATCGCCGGCGCTTTCACCATGCCGTATCAGTATGATTTTCATAAATCCCCCTGCAATTGTGATTGCCTGTTAATTTAACCACAAAGTCACAAAGACACAATGCTTTTTAAATTTTAAGTCAAAAAAAACGTGGAATTTAACTTCGTGCGGCCTAGCCGCAACCAAAAGTTTTAACAGGGATGGACAGGATTAAATTTTGCGATTGCCGGAAGCGGAAAACGGCATAACAGTATGACAGTTTAACAGCAAAACTGTAATACCGTAGAACTGGGAAACCGTAGAACTGGGAAACCGTAGAACTGATTTAACAGGGATGGACCGGATATGCAGGATAAGAAAAGGCAGTCTCTCCATGAAGGGAGTGAAGGAAACCCTGGGAACGCCGCTTTCCGCAGCGGCATTGTTTAGTATAAATAGGGCATGCTTCAAAAGGCAGTTGACACTTTTATGACATAACGCTCTGATAAAATAAAGTAAAACAGTCAAAACAAGCTCCGGCGGAGCGATTCATATTGTAGCACCGGACTTTAGTCCAATGAGTAATGATAATAAAAATTTGGAGTTCCGCAGGAACGAAACATATAAGATTGATATGATTCTAGCTACGGCTCTCAAAATGTGCGGGGGGATGGTGAACGGATTAAAATCAGTCCATGCAACATGATTCGACCCTACGGCTCTCAATGGATGCGTCTCAAAAAAGTGTCAACTATCTTTAACCATTATTTGAAACATGCCAAAAACCCTGAGTTTCAAAAATGCATTTTACCGCCTTATTTTAGCTTGTTCTCTCCGCTTCTGTTGACAAAATCACTAATAGTAAAAAGACATGACTGGTGAATAGTGAGTGGTGACTGGTAATTAACTAATCACCAATCACTATTTACGATTAAAAGGGATTTATGGCGGAGGAACTAT
>CAIPAT010000435.1 GCA_903863035.1 uncultured Lentisphaeria bacterium | reverse complement strand
TAAACAAAGTTCATATTAATATTTAACCCGAATGCCGGATTCTGCAATGTTGAATTTAAGAAAAATCCGGCTATTTTTATATAAACACATTTGAGTACACGGCGAACAAGGAGCTTGAAGCGAATGAATATAGTAACTGGAAAGTGGTCTTTCTACATCAACGGAGCATTAATTGCGCTGTTGATAGTTTTTTGTCTTTATCTGTTTGACGACTCGCTTGGCATGGGCGACGGCATGGTGGTAGTTTCAGAATACTGCAATACTGCGGTAAAAGATAAGGCCATTAATCCGCCACCCGCACTGGACTGGCAGACCGGATTTCTCTGCGGCATCTTTATCGGTGCGCTGGCCGCCTCAATCATCAGCGGCAAATGGAAGATACGCTTTATGCAGGATGCTGAAGGTGACGGCATTGCTATTACTATCGGAAAGTCCATCGTTTTCGGACTGGCAGGCGGTTTTCTGGTGATGCTGGGACTGCAACTGGCAGGAGATACGTTTTTCGGACAATGGGCTGCAGCCATTCAAATGTCTTCCGGAGCATGGATCTTTTTGATCAGCAGTTTCGGAATTTCGACGATGGTTGCCATTCTGATGGAGCGCCGTAAAGAAGGCGCAAAGGCAGGAGGAGACAAATAATGGAACCACTGGCTCTTACCGGTAATTACCGTCTGGTTGCGGCGATTTTCGTCGGCATCGCATTCGGCTTCCTCCTGATTAAATCGGATCTGGCATGGCGCAGTACCTGCCTCAATGCAATCCGCCTTAAAGACAGCAGAGTATTGAAAACCTTCCTTTTTTCTATTGCTATAGGGGTAACGCTGTTCTTCTTTATGGAGAAATCGGGGCTGGTTCGCGTACATGTCCGGCCGGCCTATTTCTGGGCATCGCTGATGGGCGGGATTATATGCGGCACCGGTATTTCGCTGTGCTGCCGCGTTCCTGTAACGGCAATCGCTTCACTCGCCGCCGGACGACTCTATGTCATCTGGGTTATTCTAGGGATGCTGCTGGCATATCCATGCGTTAACTTCATGTCGGGATTTCTGTCTAAAACCATTTACAACTGGTCAGAACCGATAAAAACCGAGGCTTCGGTCGGCAGCTTCTTTAACCTGACGAATGCGAGCCTTTGGGTTGCCGGAATCTCACTGCTGCTGGTGCTGTTCCTGCATTTTACCCTTGGCAGCGACTCCGATGAGAAATGAGATAAATGAGTTTGTCCTTCCATCAGGCCAGGACCGCACATCTGCGCATCGGCAGACGGGGAGAAAATCTCGCCTGTTCGTTACTCCTCGCTAAAAACTGTGAGATTCTTTGCAGAAATTACAAAGTCAAATCCGGTGAAATTGATATAGTCGCCCGCGATGGCGGCATTCTCGTATTTGTTGAAGTAAAAACCCGCCGTCACACTACACGCTCCAGACCGGCGGCAGGACTCTCGGAAAAGCAGAAAAAGCGTATCTATCGTGCGGGAATGAGATATCTCAAAGAAATAGAAAGTCCCCGCGTCATTTACCGTTTTGACCTGATTGAAATCATAATTTCTCCATTCCGCATTCATGAAGCCAGGCATTGGCAGGGGCATTTCAGTTCCAGTACTCTGTTCAAAAGGTCATTCGCATAACTCGTACTCTTATAGAGTATAACCACCGCCGATGCTGAAGAATGAAAACCATAAATGCATTTTGGAATAATCTGCTTGATTTTAAGATTTTATGGAATACTTTATAGTCCGTTCTGAAAAGAACAATCACACGCGGGTGTAGCATAATGGCAATGCTCCAGCTTCCCAAGCTGGCAACGAGGGTTCGATTCCCTTCACCCGCTCCAATTTCAGCCTGCAAATAACCGTGTCTGTCAACTCCAGTCAATTACACATTCCATTTTTCATCCCCAAAATAATACACAGTTTTTTATGAACTTATAAAGGAATGTCCGCCGCAATATTATTACGGCGGACAATATTGTCTGTAGCGGTTCATTTGTACCCGGGCAGGAAAGCTTTTTCAGCCTTGAACAGTCTTTCAGTCATTTCCTTGATTTCGGACAGACTGCAGACTGCGGCAGTCAGCGGATCAAGCATCAATGCTTTGGCGGCGAGATCTTTTGAACGTTGCAAACAGGCATCAGCGGCCAGGTCGAACATCCGCATATTGGCGTCACACAAGGCGGCGCATTGCGGCGGAAGCCTGCCGAAGAACGTCGGAGTGACACCGCGCTTGTCCACAAGACAGGCAACTTCAACGACGCCATCCTGCGGCAGGTTGGTAATCAGGCCGGTATTGGGAACAGAACCGTAAATGGTCATCGGGCTGTGAGTTTCCATTGCTTCAATGATGAAACTGGCATATTCCCAGGTACGGGCAATTTCTATTTCCAGTTCGCCGCTGATGAATTTTTTGCGGTTTGCATCGCAGGCCTTGCGCCATCCCGGCCATTCATCGGCGTAGAAGCTGCTTTGTCCGAGATATCTGGGACCGCAGTGTTTATCAATCAGCTCCTGACGTTTCCGGTAATAAGGCAGATATTCGCTGAAATGTCCGCTGGATTCGGTGACGAAATAATCAAAATACTTCATTACGTCAAACCGGACCGGATCTTCCGCCAGCAGTTTCGGGTCCTTCTCAATTTTCTTCTTAAGAATCGGATAAAGATCTTTGCCGTTGTGGCTCAGCTCGGTAAACCAGGCCAGATGGTTGATGCCGCCGCAGCGCCAGTTCATTTCACGATATGGAATTCCGGCATATTTAGCCAGTACATGTGAAGTCCCCTGGACGCTGTGACAAAGTCCGACGACTTTGGCTTTGCCGGCCCTGGCCGCCGCCAGGCACATGATGCTCATGGGATTGGTATAGTTCAGCACCCAGGCATCCGGACACATTTTCTCGACGTCCTTGAGTACTTCAAGGAATACCGGAACCGTGCGCAGAGCCTTGAACAGTCCGCCGGCGCCGATGGTATCGCCGATACACTGGTCAACTCCGTACTCCCTGGGGATATCGTTGTCAAAGCGGACGCAGGCAGTCCCGCTGACTTCAATGCAGTTGATAATGTAATCTGCGCCTTCGAGAACTTTTCTGCGGTCAGTGACGGCGGTTATTTTCCAGCCTTTTTTGCCGGATAGTTTGACGATTTTATCCCCGAGTTTTTTAGCCAGTGACAGTCTTTCCTCATCAATATCCACCAGCGCCATTTCGCCTTTATCCGCTCCGGGGATATTGATTACGTCAGTGAATAAACCCTTGAAAAAACCGCTGCCGGCACCGAGAAAAACCACCTTCAGCGGACGGTTTACTCCGTCAAGTATGCCGAGGTTGTCAGCTTTCTGCATGTGTGCTTCGTGTCCGACTTTCTTTGCTTTCATCTTTTACCCGATCATGTTGATTGCAATGTTTGAAAAGACAGTTTAATAAAACTATATTGCTTTATTATATGTGTTATTTAAGCTTATGTAAATATGATAAAATTGCTAATGATGGTAAATTTATGCTAAATGTATTTAAAGAGTATCCTTATCGCGGACAAGCGCCGATTTTTCCGGCGCGAGCCTTTCACTTGCATTCAATGCTGATTAACTGCGGACACCAGGCAGTATCCGCGTCTTCTCCTTATTCTTACAGTTTTGACGGGATGAAACGCGGCAGAAAAGAAATATTCATCTGGCAGTATACGCTGGCGGGTTGCGGACGGCTCCGGTTCGAAGACGAGGAATACAGGGTCGATCAAGGCAAAGCTATGCTGGTCATGATTCCAGAAAATCACTGTTATTATTTTTCGCCGGAAGACGAATATTGGGAATTCGTTTTTGTTACGGTCAATGGCTCGGAGCTTATCCGTTTATGGCGTGAGCTCCGTAAAATCACCGGGCCGGTTGTTCAGATTTCCACCGAGTCAAAATGTGTCCTGAAGGCTGCGGAAATTTACAGATACTGCTGTGAAGAGAAACTGCAGAATCCTTATGATGCATCCGCCATGGCGTATGATTTTACCATGTCCGCCTTACAGGATTTGGGCAGGGGCGGAAGCAGCGAAAACCGGCCGGAATTTATTGTCCGGGTCACTGAATTCTGTATGGAGCATATTGGTGAAGACATTACCATTGACGATCTTGCGAAAATCTCCGGGTACAGCAGATACCATTTCAGCCGGATGTTCCACAAATATCAGGGAATAACACCAATGGCTTTTATCTCTGACCTGAAAATGCGCCTGGCAGTGCGACTGCTTCAGACAGAGCGGCTGAGCATCAAGGAAATTGCCGAAAAGTGCGGGTTCATGGATGTCAGTTATTTCTGCAAGGTGTTCAGTAATTCCCAGGGAGTCTCGCCAGCCCGTTTCCGCAACCAGAAATGATTACTTGCGGACCGCAGATTCTGCATTTCAGGTCAGCGGCTTTTTCCGCCATGCGTGGAATGGTGAATTTCGTGAGGCCATTTCACCGGGAGTTCTTTTGAATGCCAGGTAACGGCGTTCTGGATCATCAGCAGTTCTCTGGCGTGAGCGTAACCCTGCATGCTGATAACCTTGGTTGTTTTCTGGAAATGCAGAAAAGCGGTCTGCATGATCAGGATGCGCTGCGCGGAAAATACCAGACGCTTGACCAGATTGTGCGGTTTGAAAACTTCAGATACCAGATTGCACAACTGATCATTGGTTTCCACACTGTATTCCCATAGTTTGCCTTTTTCGCCGTAACCGACGATCATTTCGGCAAACGGCAGTGTTATTGCCGCGACCGCCAGAGAAACACTGACCCGGTAACGTCCCTGAGCGATGCGCTTGTTTCTTTCCTCCAGCAATTCCATAACATATTCGCGGGCCGGAGTATTCCAGTTATCGTGAAGGAACGGCATAAAATAACTCAGGAAGCCGTACTGATAAAACGAACTTAAGATTTGAGCGCTATGAATATTTTGAAGAATCTTTTCCAGTTCCAGCGTAAGTCGTGATTCTGCGGCGTGAGTAATCAGCGGCAGACATTCGCGCAATGAAGCCTCTGTTTCCGGCGAAAGCTTAAAACCGTATTGTCCGACGAGTTTCAGTGCGCGCAGCATCCGGACAGGGTCTTCTTCAAACCGCAGACTGGCGTCGCCGATAGCCCGCACGATGCCGTTGTTAATGTCATCAATCCCTGATTTAGTGTGATCTATCATCTTATGTGAAACCGGGTCGTAGAATAACGCGTTGACGGTGAAATCGCGTCGCCAGGCATCTTCTTCGGAAGTGCCGAACTCGTTGTCGTGGAAAATCATATTTTCCGGGACCGGCTGATCTTTAAGCTTATCCGGAACTTTGGTGTTTTTTTCAGGCATCCGGCGAAAAGTGCTTATTTCAATAATTTCCATACCCTGATAGAGATGGACCAGCTTGAAGCGGCGGCCGATGATTCTGGCGCGGCGGCGGCCGAAAACATCTTTAACCTGTTCCGGCGTGGCGGAAGTGGAGATATCATAATCTTTAGGCTCCCGGCCAAGCATTAAGTCGCGGATCGCGCCGCCGACTACATACGTTTCATAGCCGGACTCCTGGAGTCTGGCTATGATATCGGTGATATATGGAGCTACTTGCAGTGTTTTTTTATTAGTCATAACAGTCAGGATTCTTTTGTATAATTGTATCCGCATGGTCCAGCGCCGGATTCTGGAACGGATAATCGGCGTTAAAATGCAAGCCCCGGCTTTCCTTACGGCTCAATGCGGAATTAATAATAATCTCCGCGACGGACGCGATATTACGCACTTCGATTAAATCCGGGGTAATCAGAAAATCCCAGTAATATTTCTCAATTTCCTTGTTGATGAGCTTAATCCTGGCATTGGCCCGCTCCAGCCGTTTATTTGTCCTGAAAATCCCGACATAGTCCCACATGAACGTTCTTATTTCATTCCAGTTATGGGAGATAACAACCATTTCATCGGAATCAGTCGCATCGCCGCAACTCCAGTTAGGAACCCGTTCGGGAAGGCGGCTGTTGCGGAGTTCGGTCATGTGTCCATGGATATGCTTTAAGGAAAATTTTGCCACGACCAGGGCTTCCAGCAGACTGTTGCTGGCCAGGCGGTTGGCGCCGTGAAGTCCGGTGCAGCCGGCTTCGCCGACAGCATACAACCCGACAATGCCGGTAAAACCGTTAACGTCAGTACTGACCCCCCCGCATGAATAATGCTCGGCGGGAACTACCGGGATCGGGTCTTTAGCCATATTGATTCCGGCCTCAAGACATTTCTCAAAAATATTCGGAAAACGAAGTCTTAATGTCGCTTCGTCAACATGGCGGATATCGAGATATACGCAGCGTTCGCCGCTGCGTTTCAGTTCATTGTCAATTGCGCGGGCCACGACGTCGCGGGGAGCCAGGCTTTTCATTTCATGGTATTTGTCCATGAACTCGACCAGTTCGCCTTTGTTGTTTTTGCATTTGAGGATTGCGCCTTCACCGCGAACGGCTTCGCTGATAAGGAATGATTTCACTTTCGAACTGTAAAGAATGGTCGGGTGAAACTGGATGAATTCCATATTCGATATTTTAGCATTGGCCCGGTAGCACATGGCAACGCCGCAGCCGCAGGCAATGTCGGCGTTGCTGGTATAAAGGTAGACTTTGCCGGTGCCGCCGGTAGCCACCGTTGTTGAAAGCCCGACAAAGGTCTTCACCGAGTTTTTAATGTAATCCAGCACATATACGCCGAGACAGCGGTTTTCACCTCTGATTCCCATGCGCTGGGTGGTGATCAGGTCAATCGCGATATGATTTTCAAACACCGTAATATTTTTGTGTGCCAGACATGAGTTGACCAAAATGCGTTCAACTTCTTCGCCGGTGATGTCGCCGGCATGCAGAACCCGCCGTTTGGTATGACCGCCTTCACGGCCGAGATCGAAGTCATCTTTGCGGGAATCATGACCAAGTTCGCCGCGAGTCGTAAAATGTGCGCCGCGGTTAATCAATTCATGAATAATCGCCGGACCGGCTTCAACAATCTCCCTGACGACATTTTCATTGCACAGTTTTGCTCCGGCATTCAGAGTATCCTTGACGTGTTCGTCAAAAGAATCCATGGCATCCATGACGCAGGCAATACCGCCCTGAGCGTATTTGGTATTGCAGTCGTCAATCTTGCGCTTGGTGATAATCGCCACGGAACGGCCGGTGTCCGCCATGTACAGCGCAGCGGAAAGCCCGGCAAGCCCGCTGCCGATTACAATATGATCAAATTCCAGATATTCGCTAGTTTCCATAATAATTAAAGCCGTATCTTTAAAATACGGCGCTTTATATATTTTTAATATTTAAAATATGGATTAAATTACACTACTGAATACATAAAATCAATGAACATTGCCGTAAAACACCAGGCAAGATACCGGAAAGATTTGCAGAATATGGTTTCAAATACGAATGATGTGACGGGAAATGCGCCTCCGGCGGCAGCATTAATCAACGAATCGGAGCAGAAAAAAAACCGCCCCGGCAATGAAGCAGGCAAAATAAGATTCTCGGCCAGGCTGATTGAAGTCGGCGTTCTGCTGTTGTCCGGAATGCTGATGACCGCTTCGCTGCCGCCGCTGAATTGGAGTTTTACCTCCTGGATCGCGATTATTCCGCTCTACTGGATCGCCCATGACAAGAAACCGTTTCGCGCCTGGCGCGCCGGCTGGGTCTGGGGACTGGCCTGGGGGTTTACCTCTTTCTACTGGCTACGGGAAATCAACCCGGCGATTCCGTATATGATCGGACCGGTCATCGCGCTGTACACCGGTTGCTGGAGCGCCGCCGTGCCGCTGTTCCGGCGCGGCATCCTGATTCCGGCGGAAATACAACTCGCCGGATGCCGGACGGAACAGAATTACAGCCGCGTTTCAATTCCACGCGAGCTGTTCTTTGCCGCAGCGCTGGCCGGATGGTGGTGCGTGCTTGAAAGCGGACGCTCGACAATGCTGCCATGGAATTACACCGGCTGCAGCCAGTGGCAGAATCTGCCGCTGATCCAGATCTGCGAATATACCGGAGTATACGGCATCAGTTTCCTGCTTGTGATGCTGAACATTACCATCGCACTGGCCGTCCAGAACTGCCTGAAGAGCCGGAATGCCATGGAGAAGATGCCGCACCCCGTGCCGCTGATGATAACCGTGGCGGTTATGCTCTCTGTCATGATTTTCGGAGCCGCTTCAATTCTGACTGTAAAGCCTCCAGCGCAGATTAATTTCAACGCCGCGCTGGTTCAAGGCAACATCTCCCAGCGGCGCAATGCCGATAACGACCAGGCGCTTGAAGCGCTGGATGTCTATATGCAGCTTTCAGAAGTGGTTGTACAGGGGAAACCCGACATTATCATCTGGCCGGAAACTGCCGTGCCTTATCCGTACCGCGGTTACAATAACCTGTGCCGGGAATACCGCTCGCGACTGGCTGATTTCATCAAGCGGAACCAGCAGCCGATGCTGATCGGCACCCTTGATTTTGAAATGAACTTCGACCGCAGCCAGCCGCCGCTGATGCTCAACAGCGCCTTCCTGTTCGACGACAAAGGCCGGTTTGCGGACAAATTTGACAAGGTCCAGCGGGTGCCGTTCGGCGAATTCATCCCGTTCAGAAAATATCTGCCGGAGTTTGTCACCAAAACCATAGACATGAATCGCGATCTTACCCCCGGCAAAAGCTTCTCCCCGCTGAAAATCCTGCACGGGGTCAATGCCGGCATCAACATCTGCTTCGAAGACACCTTCCCGTATGTTGCGACAAACGAAGCCCGTCGCGGCGCGAATCTGCTGCTGGTCATCACCAATGACGCCTGGTATCCCGAGAGCTGTGAACCAGAACAACACCTGGCAAATTCAGTTTTCAGAAGCATTGAAACCCGTCTGCCGATGCTCCGATGCGGCAACAACAGCGCAAGTTGCCTGATTATGCCCAGCGGCCTTATCGCCGATGCGGTCATGAAGCAAACCGATCCGCAAACTGGCAAACAAGTTCCCGATCTGCTGCAGCGCGGCCGGGCCGCCGGTATCATCAAAGTGCCGGTTCCAGTAAATCCCAGGCTGACTTTTTATACACTTTATGGCGATGTCTTTCTCTATTTCTGCATGTTGCTGACCGTGGTCGCCTCAATGGCCTCCATCTGGAGCTGGCGGCAGAAAAATAGCAAATTCAACGAAATGTTCGACGGTTCTCAAGGATAATTCGCAGTCGGCCGCCATCCGATTTTGGATATCTCCGGCATCCGGCCTGTATTAATTTTGCCGGAACAGCAGCCAATCCAGAAAAATATTTCGCGGAACAGCTTCGTCCGGCCATTTTAAATAGTGGTATTGTTCCAGGCAGTGGTAGGAATAGCTGAAAATACGCAACCCTGAAGATTGCCGGTTTGCCGCTTCCTGAATCGGATCATTCAATATTCTTGAGCGGAAAATATTAATCTGCCACAAATCCTGAAAATCAGAGGATTTAAACTGTTCAAGCGGAATTTGCATTTCAACAGACCAGCGGTCATTGACGATTTGCGCTTTAACTTCAATCCTGAAATTATCCACGGCAACTGACGGTTTGTTATTTTCACGATACATGACCTGATATGTTCCCTGACTGTTCACAACTATTTGATAATACGCCCGTTTTTTCTGATTGTTTACCAGCATGATCTCGAAGCAGTCGTCGTTCCATATCCTTCCGGCATGGTTGATTCTGCATTTCTGCAAAAGGCGGTCCGGCTGTTTTTCAAAAGCATTCAACCCGATAAAAAGATTCTTCGAATCACAGCCGATAAAAGCCTCGCTCTGCTGAAAATCTTTATATGTTTTATTCGGATAAAAAATTTCCTTTAAAGCTTCAGCCCATTCGGCAGGAGAGACGGAACCGTCAACTTTTATCGTATTTTTCAGTAAAGGAATGTTCAGTGTTTTCTGCGGGGCGGCGTTGAATAACGTATCTATCTCCGGTTTCGCGGCCAGCGATTCATTATAAAATTTATTAAAATCTGTCTGGAGTCTGGCAAACCACACGCTATCCTTTTTTACTTTATTCGAAGCATCATCCAGCAGGGATTTGGCTTTTTGCAGCTTATCCGCATAATAAATATCCTCCAGCGGATTTCTCCGGAATTCTTTCTTATCCATATACAAGCGTTCCATTTCCTGATAAAACGCCACCATTTCCTGTTCGGCGCCGGGATAGGCAAACGCACAGAATTCCGCAGTCAGTCTGTCAACATCAGCGTTAACGTCAAAGAGTACTTTGGCTTGAATGAACTGTCCGCACGCGCTGAATGAATATAAGGAATTAATTCTTAAATCACTGTAATAAGTCCCTTTGGCAACTCCGGCAAAAGCTTTAAAATATTTCTGTGTGAACTTAGGATTGATTATCGGGTAATCTTTATAGTCCGGCCAGCGCGGATAGCTTTTGAGAATAGTCCGCGCCCCGGCGGCGTTCCAGGCTTTCGCCAATTCCACAAATTCACTGTTATCCGCGTTGACATCCGGATATTGAGTAAGGATCTCGATTGTAAATTGCGGACCGGGGTTTACCAGTTTAGGCGGGTTGCGGTAGGAATCGCCTTTGGTCTGGCTCATAAAATAGATTTGCGGATATGCTTCATGAACCAGATCCATTACTTTTTTCTGGAATCCATAAAATTCCTCGCAAATCTCAATATCCTGCCCGGTCATGCCGCGCTCTTTCGACGCGGCGCAGCGGGCGCACTGGCATAGCTTTACCGGCGCGTCACAAAACATTCTCACAACTTCAAGCGCAGGATTGCGATTAATCTCGCCGACTATGTCCGCCGCCGCCTGCCGGACAACATCCGGATTGGAAAAACACGGAACATGAAAAGGATAACTCTCATTTATTCTCTTCCCGTCACGGATCATAAAATATTCGGGATGAGTGCTCCAGAAGCGCTTCTTCCATTTTTCGATGAAATAATAAGCGAGATCAGGTTTGCCCCAGAATGGAATATGGCACAACGATCTGCGGAAAAAGATATTCATCTCCTGTCCGGAGAACTCTTTTGCGGCTGTGGAAAAACCGCGGCATTCAAATGTTGGAGCAGGAATGTCCATTGCCTTATCAAATACTATTGGACAATTTGGCGTTATAGAATATCCCTTGTCGCCCGGCAGATAAAAACCGGTACCGGCGTATTTAATTAAAAAATAATATACTGCGGATAATGTTCCGGCATTGTAGTTCGGGGTCTTCACCGGATCTAAATTTTTGTAATCCTCGCCGAAAAATAAAAACGTTGAATTTTTTCTAAAAACGCCAAACCGGCCGCGCATTGCAGGAACATCCGTGAACCCTGCCATTATCGCGCTTTCCGGAAAACCAACCATGAAAATAATTGAATCAGTTTTGCCGTTGAGGCTCAGCGGCGCTGAATAAGTTAAATCGAGAAAATATTTCAACTCTGAAGCCGCAAATTTCTGGACTTCCGTCGGGTTATCGGGAATTATTATCTGATAGTTCAATCGTTTGTGAAATACGCTGTCGGCATAAACGCTTGTGCACTGCAACAATATCAGCAAATAAAAGAAGAAACGGGCTGCACTATTTTTCATACCGTATTCCTGGAATATTTATAGTTCTGGCTTAGCACCTGGCTTGTCCAGGTCTATATCAATATAAACTTTTGCTTGCCGAATGCAACCATTGTGCTGATAAGCGCGTAATATTGCTTCTTCTGCAAATCCGACTTTTTCAGCAAATCCGACCAATTAATATAAAAATATCAATACTTTTATATTTGCAATGCTTGACATTCGTGAGATAAAGATTATAATTAATATAATTCAATTAATATAAAAGTATTAATTAACGCGATTGAATTAATATAAAAATATCAATTAATAATTTATTAATAAAAAAAGTTACAAATCAATTGATGAGGTTGGCGATGAATAAAAATTATCCAATTTACACAATTGAGGCGGAATGCCAGGACTGTTACAAATGTGTCCGCCACTGCCCGGTAAAGGCAATCAAAGTGGAAAGAGGCCATGCGGCTGTCATGTCTGAATTATGTGTCGGCTGCGGCGGCTGCGTGGCGATTTGCCCGGTTCATGCCAAACGGGTCCGCGATGATCTTGAAACCGCGCGGGATCTGGTGGCGTGGACACCGAATGTTTACGTCTCTCTGGCTCCGTCGTGGGTGAATGAATTTGCCGGGGTCAATCCGCGGCAGATGATTGCCGGGCTGCGCCGTCTCGGTTTTGCCGGAGTCAGCGAAACCGCGCTCGGGGCACAGGCTGTATCGGAAGCGGTGGCAGGTGATCTGCGGGAACTGAAACACGGACTGGCGATATCTTCGGCCTGTCCGGCAGCGGTGGATTATTTATGCCGGTACCAGCCGGAAATGGCCGCCGCGATTACTAAAATGCTGTCGCCCGCGCTGACCCACTGCAAAATGTTGAAAGGGTGGTTCGGCGAGACAGCGCAAGTTATTTTTATCGGCCCGTGCGTCGCCAAAAAAAACGAGGCCGACCGTCATCCTGAACTGATGCGGCTGGCACTTACTTTTGCTGAATTGAAACGCTGGCTGACAATGGAAAAAATCACGCTGCCGCTGCTGGCCGGCGATGATAATGATCATTTTGTGCCGCATCAGGCGGAGGAAGGTGCGATTTATCCGGTTGAAGGCGGAATGATTGAAACAATTAAAGCGCACCACCTGCCGGATGCAGTGCGTTTCATCACGCTGGCCGGAATCGCCAATATCAAACAGGAACTGGAACAGGTACGACTGGAAGACATCACCGTGCCGGTTTTCATTGAAACTCTGACCTGTCATGGCGGCTGCATCCAGGGTCCATGCACTGAACACACTGCTTCGGGGCTGACGGCAAGATTGCGGATAGTCGAAAATGCAAAAATACCGGCCAATGTACACCGTGCTGCAACATGCGGAATAGAAGCGGAATTTCCCGTCAATGCCGTGATTGACGCACCTGCCGGAATGCACGAAATAACGCTGGCCTTGAAGAGCATCGGCAAAAACGTCCGGGAGGACGAACTGAACTGCGGCGGCTGCGGCTATGAAACATGCAGAAATTTCGCACTGGCCCTGCTTAACGCAAAAGCGGAGGCGTCCATGTGCGTTTCGTATCTGCGCAAACAGGCGCAAAAGAAAGCAAACGCCCTGCTGCGCTCCATTCCGTCGGGTGTGGTGATTGTTGACCGTGATTTGCGCATAATTGAATGCAACCGGCGTTTCGCGGAAATTTTCGGGGAATCCAATCTGCTGGCCTTTGATGCGGTGCCGGGAATGGCCGGCGCGGATGTCTGCCGCATCGTGCCGTTCTTCAATTATTTCACCACCTGTTTGAGCAACGGCGAAGACATCCGGCTCGAATCGTTGCGTTTTGAAGACCGGCTGCTTGGCGTGACCGTGTTCAGCATTGAACCGGAAGAAACCGCCGGAGCAATCATCACCGACGCGACTGGAACTGAACTGCGCCGTGAAGAGATTGCGGAACGCGCCCGCGAAGTAATCACTAAAAATCTCGCCGCGGTCCAGGACATTGCCTGCAAACTCGGTGAGAATATGGCGGAAACAGAGATTCTGCTGCGTTCCATCAGCGAGAATTACGCAGCAACAAAATTAGCCCCGAGAGGGAAGATCATACTATGAACGAAAAAGCAATACTCTTCGCGGACATCGGCTTCAGCCAGTGCAATAAGCACGGGCAGAAAGTCTGCGGAGACGTATTCAAGTTCCGCCGGATAGCTGAAGAAAACCGGGTCATTGCCGCGCTGTCGGACGGTCTCGGCAGCGGCATCAAGGCCAATATCCTGGCTAATATGACGGCTTCCATGGCGTTAAAATTTATGAGCGCGAATATGGAGATGACCCGTTCCGCCGAAATCATGATGGAAGCGCTGCCGCTCTGCCGTGACCTGGAAATCGGCTATGCCACTTTTTCGCTTATTGATATAATGCTGGACGGGACCGTAAAAATGGTGGAGATGGGCAACCCGGAGTTTCTGGCATTCCGCGCCGGTGAAAATTTTACTCCGGCAAATACAAATAACGCTCAGGTAAAGTGCGGGGAGCAGACCTTGCGGATTTGCGAATTTGCAGTTAAACAGGATGACCGCCTGATATTGATGTCAGACGGCATCAGCCAGACCGGATCCGGAACCGATCAGACGCCCGCCGGCTGGGGTGTCAACGGCTGCCGCCAGTTTCTGACCGGCATCGTCAGCGCCAATCCGGCGATAACCGCGCTGGAACTGGCCGATCAGATGATCCGCGAGGCACTGCGTCGCGAACCGGCGTATCGCGCCGGGGACGACATGACCTGCGCGGTAATTCATTTCCGCCAGCCGCGCCGGCTGATGCTGGTAACCGGGCCGCCGTTTGACCCGGCCAAAGATGCGGTCATCGCCCGGGATGTCGCGGAGTTTCCAGGTAAAAAAGTTATCTGCGGCGGCACCACTGCCGGAATCATCGCGCGGGAACTGGCAAGAGAACTCAGCATCCCCGCCAGCGGTGCGAAAGACGGCCTGCCGCCGTGTTCGACGCTGCCGGGGATGGATCTGGTAACCGAAGGCATTTACACGCTGACCAGAGTTGCACAATATCTGGAAGGAAATTTTGACGAAATCAGAAATAATGCAGCCGGGCAGCTGGCTAAATTATTAATCTGTAATGACATCATTGAATTTCATGTCGGCACGCGCATAAACCAGGCGCATCAGGACCCAAATCTGCCGATAGAACTGGAGATCAGAAGAAGCATCATCAAGCGGATCGCAGCGACTTTGCAAAAAAAGTATTACAAGAATGTAATCATTAA
Source organism: uncultured Lentisphaeria bacterium (assembly GCA_903863035.1). Taxonomy (GTDB): domain Bacteria; phylum Verrucomicrobiota; class Lentisphaeria; order Victivallales; family Victivallaceae; genus CAIPAT01. Next base: position 7,974 of record CAIPAT010000435.1, on the reverse strand, counting down.
ATATTTTTAAAAATGAGGTGTCAGTATGAACAAGAAAATTGAAGAGAAACAGGACATGGCGGCGGTTGACCGCATCCTGGCGGAAAACCGTTACAGCAAGGCTAAACTGATCGCTATACTGCAGGCCATACAGGAGGAATACCGCTATTTGTCCGAAGGCGTCATCAGTCATGTTGCCGGAGTATTGAAACTGCCGCCGGCGCAAGTGTACGGCGTGGCAACTTTTTACGCGCACTTTTCACTCAAGCCTAAAGGCAAACATATTTTCCGCCTCTGTGACGGCACCGCCTGCCATGTAAAAAAATCACACGGGATTCTCAATGCGCTCTATCAGCGGCTGGGCCTGTCGCCGGAGAAGAATACTACTGACGATATGATGTTCACCGTTGAAACCGTCAGTTGTCTCGGGGCCTGCGGCCTTGCCCCGGTAATGATCGTTGACGGCGAAGTTTACGGTCAGGTGCGTCCGGAAAAAGCCGTGGAAATAGTCGAGACCATCATTGCCAGTGAAAAGAACAATCAGGAATAGAGGAGAACTGTCATGAATAATAAAATTGAAACAATAGACCTGGAAAAAACGTCTGCCGGATACGCCGCAGCAGCCGCCGCAGTTAAATGCCGGATCATTCTTTGCGCCGGCACCGGCTGCGTGGCCAATGGCGCACTGGCGGTGCGCGAGGCGCTGGCAAAGGAATTGGAGGCCGCCGGTTTGAATGTCAAACTGGAACTTTCCGCCCATGATGACAATCATGACATTCATTACATTTCCAGAAGCGGCTGCCAGGGGTTCTGCCAGATGGGGCCACTGCTGCACATCGAACCGGCAGGCATCCTTTATACCAGAGTCAAAGTCAGTGATGTTCCGGAAATCGTCGCCGCCACGCTGGTTAACGGAGAACTGATTGAACGTCTGCTGTATCTTGATCCGGTCACCGGAAAGCGCTGCAAAGGCGATGAGGAAATCTCGTTCTACAACCGGCAGCACCGGGTGGTGCTGAAAAACTGCATGATTGAACCGGACAGCATCGCGGAATACATTCATCGCGGCGGCTACTATGCGGCGCGTACCGCGATCTCCGCTATGACCAGCCAGGATGTTTGTCAGAAAATACTGGACGCCGGACTGCGCGGACGCGGCGGCGGCGGCTTTCCCACCGGCAGAAAATGGCAGATCACGTTAGCCTCGGAAAATAATAAAAAATACATCGTCTGCAACGGTGATGAAGGCGACCCTGGCGCGTTTATGGACCGCTCCGTCATGGAAGGCAATCCGCACAGCGTGATTGAAGGCATGCTCATCGCCGGGAAAGCGGTCGGCGCGGATGAAGGTTATGTATATGTCCGGGCGGAATATCCGCTGGCGGTGAAACGCATCCGCAGCGCGGTCAATGCCGCGGCCGCCGCCGGGTTGCTCGGCAATAACCTCTTCGGCGCTGAATTCAACTTCAAACTGCATGTGATGGAAGGCGCAGGCGCCTTTGTCTGCGGCGAAGAAACCGCTTTGCTGGCGTCGATTGAAGGCAAACGCGGCATGCCCATGCCCAAACCGCCCTACCCCGCCGTAAAAGGGCTGTGGGGCAAACCCACGGTCATTAACAATGTTGAAACTCTGGCTTCGGTGCCGGCAATCATCCGGGAAGGCGCGGAAAAATATCGCTCCATCGGAACGCCTGATTCCCCCGGCACTAAAACTTTCGCGCTCACGGGGCATGTCGCCAATACCGGGCTCATTGAAGTTCCGTTCGGAACAACTCTTAGAGAAATCGTCAATAATATCGGCGGCGGAGTCATTGACAACGACGGTAAAGTAACCGGCGAAGGGTTCAAATCCGTGCAGATCGGCGGCCCGTCCGGCGGCTGCCTGACCCCGGCCATGCTGGACATGCCGCTGGATTTCGATTCGCTCAAAAATGTCGGCGCCATGGTCGGCTCCGGCGGGCTGGTGGTGATGAACAATCAGACCTGCATGGTGCGGATCGCCAGATTTTTCATGCAGTTCACACAGAATGAATCCTGCGGAAAATGCGTTCCATGCCGTGAAGGCACCCGCCAGATGCTGGCGATGCTGGATGACATTATTGACGGCAAAGCCGATGCGCAGACGCTGGAACTGCTGGAACAGACCGCCAGAGCCGTTAAAATCGGATCACTTTGCGGTCTGGGCAAGACCGCGCCGAACCCGGTGCTGTCCACGATGCATTATTTCCGCAAAGAATATGAGGAACATGTATTCAACAAGTGCTGCCCTGCCGGAGAATGCACCGCGCTGACACCGCTGAAAATAATCGCTGAAAAATGCAAAGGCTGTACGGCGTGCGTCAGAATATGCTCGGTCAACGCGATTTCCGGAGAGAAAAAACAACCGCATAAGATTGATGCCGATATCTGTATAAAGTGCGGCGCATGTAAAACTGTCTGTAAATTTAAAGCGATAGCGTAAAAACAGGAGTTACGTGTTACGTGTTACGTGCTACGTGTTACGTAAAAACTTAAAACTGGATGTTAGATTCCAAACTTAAAACTTTAAACTAAAAAACTTAGCACTTAGCACTTAGCACTTAGCACTTAGCACTTAGCACTTAGCACTTAGTACTTAAAACTTAATTACATTTTTCAATAACAGGAGGAACCCACTATGGAAACTGAAAATAAATTCGTTACCGTAAACGGCATCGAGGTTAAAATCGGCAGCGAACGCAATCTGCTGGAATTGATTCGCAAAGCCGGAATCGAAATTCCGACATTCTGCTACCATTCCGAACTGAGCATCTACGGCGCCTGCCGGTTGTGCCTGGTGGATATTGAAGGTCGCGGCGTCGTTGCCTCCTGTTCCACCCCGCCGGAACCCGGCATGGTCATCCGCACCGATACCAGAGAAATCAGGGAAATGCGCAAAATCAATATTGAACTGCTGCTGGCGAACCATAACCGGGAATGCCCGTCCTGCGTCCGCAGTTCCAGCTGCGCCCTGCAGGATATTGCCCGGCGGCTCGGCGTCGGTGACATCCGCTACAAACAGCGTATCAAAATGCAGAAAATTGATAAATCTTCGCCGTCGCTTGAACGCGACCCGAACAAGTGCATCCTGTGCGGCGATTGCGTCCGGGTGTGCAAAGAGGTGCAGGGAATCGGCGCGATTGACTTCGCGTTCCGCGGCGCCGACGCCTGTGTGGTCCCGGCATTCAAACGCGACCTGGGGGATGTGGAATGCGTCAACTGCGGCCAGTGCGCGGCGGTATGCCCGACCGGAGCGCTAATTCCGCGCCAGCACCAGGACAAAGTATGGGATGCCATCTACGATCCGGATAAAATCGTTGTCGCGCAGATTGCCCCGGCGGTCAGAGTCGCGCTGGGCGAGTATTTCGGCTTCAAACCTGGTGAAAATGTGTCCGGCAAACTGGTCAAGGCGCTGAAAATGATGGGGTTTGATTATGTCTATGACACCTGCTTTGCCGCGGATATGACGATCTGGGAGGAGGCCGCCGAATTCATTAAACGTCTGGAGAACCAGACTGATCTGCCGATGTTCACCAGCTGCTGTCCGGCCTGGGTCAAATATGCCGAGATATATTTCCCGGAAATGCTCCCCCATTTATCCACCTGCCGTTCGCCGCAGCAAATATTCGGCGCGGTCGCCAGGAAAGTTCTGCCGGGGCAGCTTGGAGCTAAGCCGCAGAATATTACAGTCGTCTCGATCATGCCCTGTTCCGCTAAAAAATACGAAGCCCAGCTGCCCAAGTTTACTCAGGAAGGCAATCCGGATGTTGACTATGTTCTCACCACGGTCGAAGTGGGACGGATGATCAACTCGATGGGAATAAAGTTTGAAGAACTTGAGCCGGAAGCGTTCGACATGCCGTTCGGCTTCGCCACCGGTGCCGGCGTGATTTTCGGAGCTTCCGGCGGGGTGATGGAAGCAGCACTGCGCTATGTCAGCGAAAAACTCAACGGCGCCCCGATGAATAACTTGAATTTCAAGGCGGTGCGCGGCAATGCCACCAGACGGGAAGCAACCTTGACCGTTGCCGGCAGGCAGGTCAGCGTGGCAATTGTTCACGGCCTGGAAAACGCCAGAAAGTTAATCATGGAACAGAAAGCGGGCAAATGCAAATTTGACTTCATCGAAGTAATGGCGTGTCCCGGCGGCTGTATTGCCGGTGCCGGTCAGCCCATCACGCATTCGAAAAAGGTCAGAGAACAGCGGACTACCGGCATTTACAATGCCGATAAAAGCATGCAGTTGCAGAAGTCGCAGGATAACTATATGGTAGAGCAGTGCTACCAGCAGCACTTAGGCGGCTGCAGCGGCTGCGAAACCGCTCATCACACCCTGCATACCGGTTATACCGACCGCAGTGGAATTTTTAAAACATAAAACTTTTTTGTCCATGAAGCGCTTAGCGCGGCATAGCCGCAACCAAAAGTTTTAACAGGGATGGACAGGATATGCAGGATACGAAAAGGCAGTCTTCCCATGAAGGGGGTGAAGGAAAACCCGGGAACGCCGCTCTCCGCAGCGGCTTTATGCATTTCGCTTTTGGCGACCAATCCCGCGACTGCGGGACCGTTGGATCACGCCCGGCGAGCCGCCGGCGAGTAAGGGAAACAGTTTCTGTTTGCAGTCCCGCGCCTGCTGGATTGACAGCTCAGGGTTCTCCCCCTTGCATCCATCCTCCCAAACTCGGTCGTCTGACCCGCTTCCACCCGTTCCAGCATTCGCCGCATCAAAAGCGCCGGCGGCGCGGCATGTTAATATGCTTATACCATCAACTCGGAGAACTACCGGAACCAACTTTTACACACTAATTCTGGTAAAGAGGCATGTTTCAAAGTTTTTTATCCTTTTTATGCTAATCAATTTGTCAGAAGGTCAATTCCATTTAATCATAAAACACATATTTTCATCCGGTTGATCTTTCAACCTGTTATAGGCTTTTTTAATCGTGTTGATTTCCGCGGGAATGATTCCAGTAACTAATGGTTCAAGCCGGTATTCGCCGTACTTTATCCAGTTCATTGCGCGGATAAGGTTTTCTTCGGTACTGACACGCGAATCCCCCTGTTTTTTTACCGGACAGAGCATTTCCCATCCGGAGCGAAAAACCAGTTGTCGTTGCCAAACCTCACGGAAGATGGTACTCGCGCTTAAATCACCGTCTTTAACGATTCCAATCATAGAGCATTCTCCACCATTTCTTAGAATCGCAGCTGATGACGCCAACGTAGATGAAGATACCACTGTATCAATAACAAAATCAAAACTTTTCTTATAATGAATCAATTGTTCCGGTGCAACCGTTGACGCAATATCGCATTGATTGGCAAGGTTTTGACGGTTTTTATGGATATCCACACCGACTACGGTGCAGCCCAGCAATCGTGCCGTCTGAGCCGCCAGGTTGCCAACTGGACCTAAGCCAATCACGCACACGGTTTCCGGCAGTTTGTCCAATTGATTAAACGCATGCATCCCGATGTTAATGAAGCGGAGAAATCCCGCAACTTCCGTGGGTATTTCCGGCGGCAAAGGCAGCAATAACGAGTCCGGCCCGACTGCCCGGACATTGCAATGACAAGCCGCGCTTTCCGCCAGCGCTGGAAACAGGAAGTAACGCTGTCCGGATTCATCCGTACCGGCAAGAATGTATCCCGGCTGAACCGGAGATCCCGATTTAATGGACTCGCGGATACAGAATAGTTCTGTTCCCGGACTGATCATGGAGTAACTGACTTGCAGTTTCTTATATCCATCAGGAAGAATAAATTCCCCTTTCTGAAGTGCGGCGTTGTCAAAATTATTAAAAGTCAAAATTTGCTGTTTCATTTATATGCTTATTTCACTCTTGTTTTGATTTGATTGAAGGATTCGGTAAGTATCTGCATAGTTTTCAAACCATCGGATAAATCCGTACACGGGGTGTTCCCAGTCCTGACCGATTCGATGAATGCGGCTATCTCGGTTTCGTAGCCCATTTTGATGTTGTTGTTGCCGAAAGTACCAAACTGCCAGCGGATAGCATTGCCGTTGCCGCCTTCCAGATATCCGGTTACGGGCACTGGAGGATAGTAGTCCAAAGTGGCAAATGCATCGGTAAAAATCATGCCGCGACGTTCGAAAAAAAGTTCGGTTTCAAACTTCAGATTGCCGTAGCCTGGCGCGACAAAAGTATGTAGCAGCGCGTTGATGCGCTTGCCGCCGCTGTCTTTCAATCTGATTTCGACCAGAATATTTTCCCCAGAGAAGATAACTTCCGGGACGATCTCGGTAATGTCACCAAGAAACGCCGCGGCTAAATTCACAGGATGCACGGCCTGAAGCATTAGATAACGCCAGAGATACGATAGATCATCGGTTCCATACATCCCGTAAATTTCCTCGGAACGGTAAGGTCCGCTGGTGAAGTATTTCACGGTTCCGTAATGCAGTTTGCCAAGTTTTTCCTGTTCCGCAATGGTATTGATCTTTTTGACAATCGCACTGTGACGCATCATGAATCCTACCTGTCCGAACGTGCCGACCTGCTTCGACATCTCAGCCAGTGCCGTTGCCTGTTCAAGATTTTCTCCCGGCGGCTTTTCGATGTAGAACGGCAGTTTGCGTTCCAGGCAGTACATTCCGGCTTCATAGTGCAGTCGTGGCGGCCCGACGATGATTATGGCATCCGGCTTTTCCGTCTCGATCATTCTGCGATAATCAGTATATGCCCGGTCGGCGCCGTGACGTTTGCGATTTATTTCCGCTTCGGTAACATCCAGGGAACATACTGCCGTCAGTTCCGCACCACTTACATTTACCAGCGACGGATAAATATAGCGGTTGGCGTGGTCGCCGCAGCCGATAAAACAGATTTTAACCTTGTTCATAACATTCTCCATGAAAGAAATATTTAGTTTATCAAGTTGCATTTTTAGTATTATAGTATTATTATGATGCGTTGTAAATGGACATAACCGTTCAAGAGTTGGACAAAACAGTTAAAAACAACGATGAATAAAAAGATACTGCAACCGCATCTGATTGACATCAATACCAGTCACTCGCTTGATTTTAAGATCGATCGCGACAAAGACCCCCATGGCTACAATTTGATCATGTGCTTCCGCACGCCGGCTGTAATCCTTACAAATGCGGGGGTTGAAACGGCGCGGCCGGGCGACTGTATCATTCACAGTCTGGATTTCCGTCAGTATCACGGCAGCGCGCCAGGCACTGCCGAAAGTTTCCGCAACGACTGGCTGCATGTCCTGCCAGAAACGTTGATTCCGCTCATAAACGCGCTGCAATTGCCCTGGGACACCCTGCTCAGCACCGGACAGCCGGAAATCCTGACTCCATACATCAAACGTCTGAAGGAAGAAATGACCGTGAATGACAATTTTTCCGAGCGGGCGATTATCAATCAGATCGACGACATGTTGTTGACGACAGCCAGAAGCTACCGCAAAATGCTGATGCTGCGCGACGAATTGACTGCAGCAGAACGCCGCTATTTTCCGGATTTCGTCGCACTCCGCGCCAATATGCTCGAGGATTGCCGGAACAACATTATCATCAAAACATTGGCAGCCCGAGTCAATCTGAGTCAGGAACGTTTTGCAGCGCTGTACCGTAAATTCTTCAATTCAACACCACATGCCGAACTGATTGATGCCCGGCTGGTGCTGGCCAGGCGAATGTTGCAGAACACGTTTATGGAAATAAAGGAAATTTCCGCAGCCTGCGGCTGGGAGGATATTCATTACTTTTCCCGTCTGTTCAAAAAGAAGATCGGCATTTCCCCCTCGCAATACAGGCATCAAGCTTTGCGTAAATAAACTACCAGAGTGGCACTTCTGCCCGATGCCGGCATCCTTGACCAGCAGATGTTTGAATCGTCCCGCACTGAAATAAATACAGCTTCACCAATGTTACCCTGTGGCATAATTTTCAAGTAAACAATGCCACATTTATGGTCTATTTCAGTATCTTTGTTT
>CAIPAT010000434.1 GCA_903863035.1 uncultured Lentisphaeria bacterium | reverse complement strand
TTCCGGACAGCGCATAATCATCCTTCCCACCGCCTCCGCACGTTCAAGTTTCAAATCAATCAGCCTGATACTGCCGTTTTCAAAAATCTTCCGATTTTCCAGCAGAGATCTCACAATCGGCAGTATCCGCAAAGATCCGCCGCCGACAAATGCAATGTTCATTGGTAAATTTCCTTAATGTCTTTGTTTAGACTTCTTTGTTCTAAATGTTTTTAAAATTGACTACTGTTTTTCAGGTTTTAAGTTTTAGGTTTTATTCTAACTTCTAGCTTATGACTCCGTCTTTCCGCAGCTTTTTGCTGCCTGCTTACGCGGGATGGATGGCTCCAGCTCAATCGTCTCCACCATCACCTCGACCGCGTTATCAATGCCACGCGCCGGAATATTTACAATGTTCATCCAGGAATGCTCGTCGTATTCAACCGCCACAGGCACACCATCCAGCGTCGCTTTGGTCGCCTTTATAGTACAGGGAAGCTCAATCTGATAATTCCGCGAACAAGGCTGTCCATTGAAACGCCCCTGTGAAGGCTCAATCCTGACCATAAATTTCATTCCATCCTGCCGGAAATATAGCTTGGTCCACGAGCAATCCCCTTTTAAATAGCCGTCCGTTTGTCCATCATCCTCGTACAAGACCGATTCGCCGGATTCCCCGGGGTAGCAGCGGACGATCAACGTCTCGATGGCGGTAGTAGTCATGCGCGGCGTATATGGTTGCATTGGAATGGGTGTTCCAGCACGCGCAAAGATCGGAATCTCATTGATGGCAGCCTTGACTGTCACCTCTTGACCGCCTTCAAACTTCTCGCCGCTGAATAGATTGTACCATTGAGCATTTGGAGGAAACCACACGCTTTTTTCCGCGACGCAGGCAGCGCCATTACCTTTCGCAATAACCGGCGAGACAAAAAGGTTATCGCCCAATAAGTATTGATACCGGTACTGATAGGCATTTTCCTCGCCTGGATATTCCAGATACAGCGGGCGCAGCAGCGGCATAAACTTGTCGTGGCAGTGGCGGACGCTGGTGTAAATATATGGGAACAGTTGTGAACGGAGATGGAAGGCGCTGCGCATGGCCTTTTCCATTTGCCCGCCCCATAACCACGGACGGCGGTCAAGTTCGTCACCGGTAGAATGCAATCTGAGTGAGGCGGACAACGCCCCGAACTGAATCCAGCGGACATAAGCCTCCGGATCGCGTTCGCCGTAGAATCCGCCGATGTCGTGTGCCCAGAAGAAACAGCCGGTATTGCCTGATGCGAGCGTGAACGGGATCTCGAATGCCAGCATTTCCCAGTTGGCGGTGGCGTCGCCCGAGAAATGAATCGGATGACGATGATCCCCCCAGCCACCCCAGCGGCTGAACGCCTGTCCACGGCGTCCGTTACGCTCCGAGTTTTTATAGTACAGATAATTAAGCCAGGGCAGATGGCGCAAGTTGGGAACTCCATGGACATAAGGCTGGAGGTGATCCTGCTGCCAGTCAACCCACCAGAAATCGATACCCTGCTTCTCCAGCGGACCGAGTGCGGCTTTAAAGAAGGCCTCCATGTAGCCGGGATCTCCCGCGTCGTAAGGGAGGTTTTTCCGTCCGTCATGACGCCTGCCTGCAAGTTTCATAAAGCGTTCATAACACTCTTCATGTTCCCGCACCCCATCGCAAGGATGATCGTTGAGCGTCACGAATATACCATCCCGCTTGAACTCTTTTAGCAAACCATCTGGATCGGGAATGAGCTCCTTGTTCCAAGAGTACCCCGTCCATCCAAGTGTGCCGGCATGACCATAACCAGTTGTAGCGTCTTTCAAGGTGTGCCAGTCCATGTCCATCACCATGATGTCAATCGGAAAATCATGTTCACAATATTCCTTGACGATTCCACGAAAATCATCCGCCGTGTACGAATACCAGCGGCAGTACCAGGAACCCAGCACATGCCGACGAGGCATCGGAGTCTTCCCCGATATTGCTGCAAGCGCATTAAACGCCGTCTTGTAATCGGAGCCGTACCCGAAGAAATACCAGTCTAATCCAGCCTTGTGGCCACCGCGCCGCTGCTGTATCCAGCCATCGACCAGTATCGGCTTGCCTGAGTCGTCTATCAGGTGCCAGCCGTCACGGGCAAGCAGTCCATCTGGAAGCGGTACTTCCTTTCCGATACCGTCGAGCGTGGCAAGCGGCCCGCCAAGATTCCGTTCGTTTTTCATCCCGGGAGTCCATACGATTTCATTCCCGTTCTCGAAGATAATGATGCGCAAATTACCAGTGTGAAACGGCTTGCCATCCTCATGGTACTCGACGCGGAGGCGGTCAGTCTCAATAATCAGAATGTTTTCCTCGCTGCTGATTCTGGCATTCTCGCATCTCGATAAACGGTTGCAAGCAAAAAGTGTAGGATCGTCAACAAATCCATACTCTGCCGCATATTCCAGCCTCACGCATGTCTTATCAATAATAGTAAAACGAGCATACCCTTTTACTGTTAAAGAATCATTGGGTTTCAAATGCATTTTTATCTAATTCCTGTTTCTTCAAGTTGCACTTAACCGGCGGCGCCGGGACTTCTTTGTAATGTAGCGCGGGCATTCCTGCCGGCGAAATGTCAGACAGGAATGTCTGACCTACATTAATTAAATACAAATTCCCTGTACGATTGGATTAGTTTTCAAAAACTAATAGCGCATAGCCTTTGAAAAACGGAACATCCACGCAGATATAATTATCTTTTATCGTAAATGGCAGTGCTTTGCCTTCCGGCGCCAGATAGACTGTAGCGGGAGGCGCGCCGTCCAGCCGGAGCGCAATTTTTGCATCCGTTACAGAGCATGGCTCTTCGATCATTTCGACATGCTTGCCGCGCATTTCCGGTACATAGGCCAGCAGATGAACCATCCTGCGTTCAGACTGTCGCGTTACCGTCGCCCGTCCGAATGACGGCAGATTCTCTGCTTTCAGCAATGGTTCCGGCAGGAGTCTGGACAATACTTCCCGCACAATGTATTTCATATATGGGTATGCGCTTTCATTATAAGCCGCAAAAACCGGGAAGGCGAAATAAGCGACGTCCTGATGCAGAATAATCGCCGGTTTTGCCGTCGGCTTGTCCGGCGGCGTATAGGCGTAAACACAACTCCCGTCAAAGCCCTG
>CAIPAT010000433.1 GCA_903863035.1 uncultured Lentisphaeria bacterium | reverse complement strand
GTTGGCCAGCAGGTCAACTTTGGTTAAAGTTCCTTTGGGCGTTTTGAATAACGTGGTACGGGTATGCGCGTCCTTCGACATGATACGTTCAACGCCGCCGGAATACGTCACATCGTACCAACTGTAAATATGAGTTGGAAAACCCCAGTTGAAATGCTTGTAAAAATCCAGGCAGGTCCAGTCCTTGAACTCCTCAGGCATGGTTCCGCGCAACCGGTGAATCGGTGCATCGTCAGGAATAAATTGTCCTGGAGAATAAGGGCGTTCCTCGCCCTCTTTTACCCGGTGCGCAACATAATAATTGGTGATATCAGGAAAGAACAGAACCTTGTCTGACTTTTGTTTATCGAATAAAGCAAAAAAATCTTCACGGCTGGTCATATTTTATACTCCTTTGACAGAATTTCGATCCATGTACGGTTTATGGCAACGCTGTTGGCGGCCTGGATCATCAGTTTTCAACATCCGTTCTCTGCCAGTCATAAGGCCTCATAGTTAATCATTAAATAGTTTTTTGCAGCACCTTGCCATTCAGGCGAAAGCCTGACGGCTTCGTCAATCATGGCATGCAGATTTTCTTTCGGGGGCTCGCGACCCACCTGATCGCCGGTGCCGATTATCACTTTTCCTATTCCATCATCGGGAAGAGTGTCCGCTGGATGGTGGTGTAAAGCTTACTGAATATTTCCATTTTTTACCTTATTATTACTAATTTAAGTTAGTAACAATATGGAACATTGCAATAGATTTGCCAACTCGCCTTTTTTGATTTTTCCAATCATTTTTTTATTTTTACTTTTGAAATTACCTCACTATATCAATCGATAGACATATTATTGCTTTAGAAATATTATGCTGTATGAATTAAATGCTTTTTTTGATACCGTTATCTGATATTCTCCGTTTCTTATTTTTTCATATTGAACTGTTTTTTTCCCGTAAAAGTCCGGCGAGGACGCATAAGCTTCGGAGATAGACGAAAGCGGAATATTAAAGACCAAATCATCTTTTAATTCCGGCCATGGAGGATTAAAGGCTTTGGGCTGTACATTTTCATCCAGTTTATTGGCAACACCGGTGCCGTTCAATAAATGGACCACCGTAATGGTTCTGCCATCAATATCAGGCTGTGAGTAGACACTGACAAAAACCTTTTCAGGAATATTAACCGATGTTATAACCGGATTTTTTCCCGTAACTTTTATTAGAATAGAAGCGTAAAGTTTTGCAAGATTTTCGTCTTTTGCAAAACTCCATTTATCGTTTATAGTTTTTTCCTGTTCATATAGATTTGAGCCTAATTGGGCATTGCAATAAAAGAATTTCCCTTTCCCGTAAGCTGCTTCAAAGCCTATTGGATCTTCTTGCCCGGTACTGTTTTTTGCGAAAAGAAACTGAATGGATTTATTCTTATCAAAAACCCGGCATAAAAGATAATTAACCGGAGACAATGTTTTAATCATCTTATTATCAGGAGTAGATAATTCGCTTGCCTTTAATATTTTGACCGGCATCGGAATTATAATGCCGAATATATCCTTGAAAGGCCACTCTTTCCTGTATGTGCCAAATTCATCAGCAAGTCCGGCATTGCCGGAGAGATAAACATTGCCTCCGTTGCTTACATAGTCTTTCAAGGCATCTATCTGCGTATCGCTTAGACACGATGCGCTGTTAATAAGAACAGATTTGTATTGCTTCATTTTTTCCGGTTTTATTTCGCAATCAAATATGAATGAATGCTGGAAATGATTATCTGTCAAGATTTCAGATGTTCCAATAATTTCACCAGCAAAACCCATATTTGTCTGCCAATCCCTGCTCTGTTCTGAAAAAAGCAGCGCAGTGCTTGAAACAGGGTGTGCATTTTTTCTATCCATGTTCAATGGAAAATTTATAAAATCACTTTTTCCGGCAGGCTTAACAAGATTTGTCATTTGCCATGTTATCTGTCCATTCATGTTATTCATAGCCCAGCCAAAATATGCTATATCCCAGTCATCCATTGAATAAACCAAGCCGAATACCGGAGTTCCGTAGGTTTCACGCAATGCATTTTTGGCTTTTCTTAACGCAAACACTGCCCGACAACTTGCCATCACATTACGGGACATTATTTCAGTACCCAGGAAATTGCAGGCTCTAGCTACATTTGTCACGCCTGCACCAAAATTAATTGAAGACCAGTCGCTGGAATATCCATAATGAGTAGTATAACACATCATCGTAAAATCAGGCTTGAACTTGTTTATTTCCTTTCGAAGCTCAACCCACCAATCGCCGACAGCTTTTTTACGCCAGTTCAGCCATGACTTCCATAAAATGGAATTTTTGTTGAAAAGATCAGGAGATGTTTCGTCAAGCGGCAGTACTAGGCCCGTCTCTTGTTGGAATACTTCACGGCAATCTTTACAGCCGCAAAAATTTTGTCCATGAAAAAATACTTCATCAATCATTATTCCGTCGATACCGGTATTCTTTATAAAATTAGTGATCCATTTGAAATAATCTTTTTTGAACGATTTATTTACAGGACATAGACCGTGAGTGGGCAAACCTGTATTAACCGTACGCTGAAGCCAATCCGTATGTTCTGTCAGGAATCTAAAACCGCTATCCAGATTCCAAAGTAGAGTTAGATCCTGATGATCAATAAGCTTAATGTTCTTTTCATGAGCGATTCGGGTCAGGAGTTTTATGTTATTTTCAACTCTGTCAAGATGACTGGGAAACGTATGTCTTGATAAAAATCCATTTACTATAACAGCGCTTATTTTTTCGTTTTTCAACTCGGCAAAACGACGCTCCGCAAGTGCCGGAGTCGCGAATTCAGAAAAATTTCCCCAATTCCCCGGACCGAGAGAACCAAGGACAGCCTGAGATCGCCAATCAAGCGAAGCTGTTTTCTGATCCGGCAGACAGATTTCGTATTTCATTGGCAGGGACTTTGCATTGGCGATATTGTTTTGCCCCGGCAACTTGAACTCATCAATGGCAATTTTGAATTCTGGTTGTTTCTTGTAGTCTTTACTCTTATACATTACTGATGGTTCAAAAATATCTTCAGCCAACCAGAATCCCCTTCTGAATTTAAAGTCTTCGGCAGAGGTTTGAAGCAATTGAAATCCTAAAGTTGAAATGCGCCATTTTCCATTCAACGCAATTGTAGCACTACCATTTTCAATCCACTGTGGCCATGTAATTGTTTTTACAGAGTCTTGATCAACGGTAATATCAACGGCTATCCGTCGACCATTGCAACTGACCGCGAACTTTTCTGAAGCTTTTTCAAAAGATGCGGCACGGAGAGTAACCATATAAATACCGGATTTAACGAGCGTACACTTAAACGCGGCTTCCGTTTCTCCGGTTACTGCTGAATACAGCGCTCCCGACAGTCCTGATGTTTCAATTTTCAGGCTATTTCCATTAATCCAGCCAAAACCGTCCTCGTCAGAATATGCCTTTACTCCAGCCTTTTGATACATTTGACCGGTTTTAAGCGCGCCAAATGAAAACAGCTTATATGCTGGCATTTCACTGCAGTCATAAAATGTTTTATTGGCGTGACGTTTATCATAGTCTTCGTGTTTACCCTCAAAAATAACAACTTTACTGTTTAATATTCCTCCGGAAATGCCAAGCTTTCTGCCTAATGAACATTTGATATACTTGCCCTCCTTCCTGATGTCCCATAGACCCTGAATAACTGTTGGACCATAATCTGAGGCAGAAGATACACCTTCAGGATTAAAGTCAAAAACTAATTTTCTGTCCCCATTCTCAAAAGCCAGCCAGCGCACAGAACTTCCAATAAAGTTCCCATCCGGGGTTGAACTGTTTAACTCTCCTTTTTTAATTTCATTCTTTTTGGTTCTTCCTGATATTGCGGTCCAACTCATATTCTCCAGTGCATCTAAGGGAATATTGAAAGAATAACTCAATGAGGAATCATTCCCTGGTGTATATGCTGGAAGCATTATTTGGAAACTGATCTCTAATTCTTTGCCATCGGGATTAATTGCAATCTCTCGCCTGAATGGCATTTCTTTAGAAGAACTCCAAACATTGTCTATCTTTCTGCCTGCTTTATCGACAATTACACTTTTTTCGGTGGAAAAATCTTTTAACATCCTGAAATCGGTAAATTGGATGCCTTCACTAGCAATAATTTCTTTATTTCCAAGATAGACTCTCCCGTCATTGGCTTTGTCAACTTTAAAAATATTTTCTGAGAAAACTGTTGCTGAAAACGCCATTATTGAAGACATTAATAATTTGCTTATTTTATTTTTCATTCATGTAAAATTCCTTAAAAACTATACTTTTGTTACTGTCTTTTCCAATTATTTTGAGGCATTGTGCTAGCCCCAAGCGCAGTGGCACTATACGCTTTTGTAAAATCAGTGATGGAGCCTTTCACGCTACTAACGTGCCCGTCACACCATAATACATTGACATTCCCCTGATGAATTGCGTAAGGCATATATGAAGCTACTCCGGTACTGGGCGCCGGAACATCAGCTATAATATAATAGCCACGGTAATGACCGGGTCCGGTAGTAGCATTGTCGAGCCATTGAAAAGAATCAGCGACAAGTACAATATTTGAAGGTCGTCTTAGTGAAGATATTTTTGCGGGTTTAGAATCGGCAGTCGTAGCAGACCATGGAATCCCGTTTCTGGTAGAGCATCCCAAGTTCTGAGAATTATATCCGTAATCTATATATTGCCCCGTATGATTATCACTAGTGTGGCCCGGACAGGTAAAACTTTTCCATGCATCTTTTGAACCATATCCTCCAGTATTAACATATTTTCTTCTGAGTACATTATTCCATGCGCGAACTGTTGAAGCGGTTTCATAGTCATTATTATAAATTGCATAATAAGGAAAATAGCCGGCATAATCATCTGTGTAGTTGACAAACATAATACCAATCTGCTTTGCATTACTGGCACATCCGGCTGCTTTGGCTTTGTCTCTCGCTTTGTTCAAGGCCGGCAGCAGCATCGCTGCCAGGATTGCGATGATACCGATCACTATGAGGAGTTCGATTAAAGTAAAACCTCTAAGCATCAACGAGTTGCGACTTATCGGCTCTGCCTCATCGACCAAACCGTGCGTGCGGTTTTCCCTCACACGGCTTTCCCCCTGTTCTTCTTCGTTTAGCATTCGCTTAGT
>CAIPAT010000432.1 GCA_903863035.1 uncultured Lentisphaeria bacterium | reverse complement strand
CAACTTTATCCTCACGCGTTAGCCAGTGGCTAGTGATTAGGCTACATACCTGAAATGGACAATTGGTATGGACGAAACATTTCATTCGTCTAGTTTAGTGATACCTTACCTGGACACACGTTCGATGAGCGTAAAAATCTGCTTTTTCATTGTTTTTTCTGATCCTGTTGAAACTTGTTTTTTCATTGCTCTGTTTCCTTCTGTTATTATTGTAGAATCAATATTTATATCCTGTGATGAGTTACTATTCCCGGATATGTAAAATTGGCGGAATCAATGCGGAGAACGGTAGATTTTCATTCAGCGATTCGCGGATAATTATCCCGGTAATTTTTTTTATGTCGTGTTCCACGGATGAGATTGGATAAGGATAATTTTTAACTGCAGACGTTTCATTGAATCCTGCCAGCAATATATCCTTTCCGATAACAATACCTCTTTCACGCAATAATTTTGCTCCGCCGATAGCAAAATAGTCTGACAGATAAAAAATGGCTTGAACTCCAGGGGCATCTTCAAGTAACGCGGCAGTCATGTCATAACCTGTCTTAACAAATACATCAAGCTGATTTTCCACTGTATTGTCCATTTTATCCATCTGAATCACATATCGCTTTACCAGGATTTTCACGTCAATATCCGGAAAAACTGCCATCAGACCGCACATACGATTGTTCATTTCCGGACTGTCGCTCAGAAATGGATTAATCAACATCCGGAAATTGGTTTTACCGCGGGACAGGAAAAATCTAATGACTGAAGCCGCGCCTGAAGCAGAATCACTCTCAACATATCTGTCAAGAAATCCTGGATTGCCGTAAACAATATAACTTTTGTTTCTGCTTTCAATCAGCTCCCGGATTTGATCCCGGCCCTTCGGGGATCCAAGAAATACAAAATGATGAACTCCGCGGGAGATTAACTCAAGCACTTTCGTGCAGTTCGTATTGGCGTCGCCGGTAATGTCCGCCAGATAACAGGCATAGCCCTGCTGATCAAATTGTGACATTAAGGAGATGATCGTATCTTTCATATAGTCTTCCGACTTATGCCATATCGAACTGATCAGCAGCGCAACTGTTCTTGTCTTTTTACCACTCAATAATAAACCGCTGAAATTAGGCGTGTAATTCATCTCTTTCGCAAAATGTAAAATCTTCTCCCGCGTTGCAGGCGAAACCCGGCTATTAGTCTTATTGTTCAATACTGCGGATACTGCCGGTATGGACACATTCGCTGCTCTTGCTATATCTTTTATCATTATCGCCATATTCGAACACCAAATAATTATGATTAACCGATTAATCATAATTATAATGCAAACTCTGAAAAAAAGCAACGGTTAAACTTAAAAAAAACAGAACTTTGATTTTGCGCTGTTCGTCAGCAGTAAGAAAAATAAAGGTCTATTACGCGCTTGCCGCGTAATAACCGCTCCTGAACCGGGCCTGTGATACGGGGATTGCTTTAAAAGACGCTGATCCGGCTGTTTCCGTGTTCAAGCGTCAGCGGAGCGATAGCGAAATATTAATATCCCTGAATTTTATAAAATATCCAGTTCAGGCGGAGCAACATTGTTCCCGATATTCAAGTTAAGAAAACACTGAAACGTAAGTTCTGTATCCCTATTTCACTCAGCAATCGCAGAAACAGGAAAGCGCCTCGCGCCGGTGGATTATTCATCTGGTTAATAGCGACGCGAGGGCAGTCAGCATTCGTCAATTTTAAAAATTTAGTTTAATTGCTTTTTTACTGAATTTTTCCAGAACGGTATTGACAATGTTTTTTTTCGGGGTATAATCTTTGTGTACACAAAGCAATATTTAACAGGAATCTGCTGATGAAAATAGTTGCTGGAAAAACAATTCAGGCACAGATATTGGAAACTCTGCGCGACCGCCTGGTCTGCCTGCCGGAGGGCAGCCGCTTTCAGACGGAACATGAATTGTGCATTGAATTCGGCGTGGCCCGCACCACGATGACCCGGGTGATGGTCAAGCTGGTGGAAGAAGGCCTGCTTCACCGTGTTCCCGGCAGAGGGTCGTTTGTGCAGAGGATCAAAAAAAACCGGGTGCCGATCACGTTTTTGCTGCCATGCGCGGATTTTCTCAGTGAAACATTTGCGGATGCGATGGCTCAGAATACCCGCCGTATACTGAAGGGGGCTTCTCAAGTTGCATTTGAGCACGATTGCGGGATGGTGACCGTGCCGGTATCGCCGACTAACAAATTGCATGATATTGACTGGCGCAAGCTGGATTTCATTAATTCAGAAAGTAAAGTGCTGGCGTATGGCTACTGGTACGGCGATTTATTTCCGCTGCTCCGGGAACGCGGTTGCAAAGTGTCTTTTGTAGAAACTCAAACCTGCTACTTGAACACGTATGCGGATTGCCTGGAAAGCTGGTTTGTCTTAACCGTAGACCGCATAAGCGCCATGAAATCCGCCGTAAAACGACTTACGGAACTGGGCTGCCGGCGGATTGCGCTGGCGCACGGCAACATTGACGAAAAAGACCATCCGTCGCTGCTTGGTTATAAATCCGGACTGAGAGAATGCGGACACCGTTATTCCGCCGCGATAAATACCTCTGATGCTTCTAATGAAACTATTGCCGGAATCATTGCTGATTTCTATAAGCAGAATAAATTTGACGCATTGCTGCTGGATCCCCGTTACATTTTCAAACTGCGGACGCAGCATTCATTGAATTGCTATCTCGGTCTGCCGGAAAACGTGAAAATCATTGTCGATTATGAAACCGGTTATAACCATAGTTTCTTCCCATCGCTTTCCAGCATGGATTTTCCGTATGAGGAAATCGGACGGGCCGCGGCGCAGCGTCTGCAGGAAGATATATTCAAACCGGGCCGGCAGATATTCGGCGGCAGAATCATCGAACGCGAGTCCACGATGCATGAAACTGAACAATTAACTGTATTAACAACAAACTAAAATAAAGGGTAGTTATGATGAAAAAAACGGCATCTATTTTCACACTCATAGAACTCCTGGTGGTGATCGCGATCATAGCAATTTTGGCCGCGATGCTGCTGCCGGCGCTTAACAAAGCCCGCGACCGCGCCAAATCCTCGACCTGCACCAATAACATGAAACAGATCGGACTGTCCCAGGCGATGTATTCAAATGACTGGCAGGAATGGATTGTGCAGGGACGCGACGGCGCCAGCACGAACACGTCAACAGGAATCTGGTATCAAAAACTGTCCGGCAGAAACGATGCTGGAAAAGTATTCGGCCAGGGTTACAACCTGGGATATTTCGGTGCTTTCACGTTGCGCGGCAACATGGTCTGCCCGTCAGAACCGATTGGTTTCGGCCAATACGCTCAGGGATATTATACCTATACACATTATATAGCGAACGTTTATCTGCTTGGCATGCAGGGCGGCTTCGGATCATATGTCGTCAAGGCGCATAAGCTTTCATCGGTAAAAAAGCCGACCCAGACGATTTTTGCCGGAGACTCGAAAAATACTAACTCCTATGCCGGGAATTTCATCCAGTATTTCGCATACCGGCACGATATCGCCGATCCGCGGGCTTCCTACGCCACTGCCGCAACCGGAACCAGAGGCAGAGCCAAACTGGTAATGATGGACGGTCACGTGGAGGATAAAACAAACCGGGAAATGTCTCAAATGCCGGATGACACCGGCGCGAAAGATGCTTCGTACAGTGCGCTGAAGGCAGGATACGGTTTCCCCAACAGCGGAACGGATTTCTAAAATCGACAATGTTTTCAAGAAAAATTAAATTATTTATATTCACCCGATGATGTAAAAAAAAGGATATGATCATGTTAAAAAATGGCCTTTGGTGTTTTTGCGGAACTGCAATGTTGATTGGCAATATTTCATTTGCCGCCGGCAATGGCGTGGAACTGGCGGAAGCCAACCGTAAATTGTGGACGGAGCGGACCCGGGGTACTAATTTAGCGCCGGGGAAGAAGGTGATATTCGCCAAGATTCCAAATTACCACCTTACCGTTCCAGGCGGCACTGATGAATATGATTTGACCAACGGGGTCTTGAGCTCCCGCAATGACGATACCATCTGGTTTGACAGCAAAGCTGTCGGCTGGTACTATAACAAGGAGACTGAAGGGGTCAATTTCATGCTTGACCTGGGCAAAGAACAGCCGGTTGACCGGGTGGTCATCCGCTGTCTGGGCGGAAAAAGCCAGCATGTGCTGCCATGCCCGAAAAAATTCGAAGTCCTGGTGTCAAAAGACGGCAAAAAGTTTTACCATACAGCTTCAATGCAGAAGTTAATGCCGGGCGAAAAAGCTCAAAGCGATTTCAAGAAATACTTTTATCTGGAGGAAAACGGCACTGCCTGGACATATCCTTTTATTCTGGATGTTAAAGCTGACGTCAGATATGTCGGAGTTATAATTACCGGCGAAGCCGATTCGGTTTTTGCCGATGAAATGGCGGTAATGGAAGCGACTCCGGCGGAACAGAAAAGTCCGGAATTCAACCAGGCTTACGCCGGTACAGCAGAGGATTTTCCGATGAAAGGAGTGATTGTCATGCCGCGTATCGGCAAACTGGCGGTTTCCACCAATATGACAACGCCCAATGCGCTGATGATAAAAGATATGCGCGACAAAATCGCGGCCGGCAAACCGGCGCAGTTAGTGATGGAGCTGCCTGAGGGGATCGTACTGGAATCTCCCAAACCGCTGAAACAGGAGGAGATTACCTCCGATGGCAGGAATTATACCAGGCTTACGCTGCCGCTGGCCAGTGTGAAGAATATGGCGCAGACTCCGATGTTCTTTTTTAAGGCGGTCAAACCGCCGGCGGCCGGAGCTGATGCAGTTTTCTATGTGCTCTGCGACGGGGAACCGACATTAAAACAAAGTGTGCCTGTGGACTTAATTGTAATTCCGGAAATCAAGCCGTTTAAACGGCTGCATATCAGCCTGGCATGGATGACAGAAAATGCAGCTCAGGAATGGCCGGATTTTTTTGACAGCTGGCGAAAACTGGGCTTCAATACAGTTTCGAGTTTTCCGCGGAACTGGAGTCCGAAGGACGCCGCGGAGAACCGGAAATTTCTTGACGATGCCCGTGACAAAGGATTTGCGATAGTAATGAACGAGTCGCCATTCCACGTTATGGCTAAAGGTCATAAGCCAGGAGACGAGTTGTTCTCACAGATTGCCGGTGACAAGAACTCAGATCTTTGTCCTTCATATCGCGGCAAATTTTATGCCGCCGAGATGGCCAGGGTGGCCGGGAATGTCAGAATATCCAGTCCGGATTATGTCTTCTGGGACATCGAATGCTGGTACAACGGAGCCCTGAATGCCGCAAAATGCGCCACCTGCCGGGAAGCATGCAAAGCATCAGGGAAACCGATGGATGTGTTCCTGAAGGACAAAGGCACTGAAGCATTGCAAGATCTGTACCAAGCCGTGGAGACAGGCCGCGCCGGCGCGAAAATGCCGCTGGTGGCTTCGTACAATCATCACGCGGCAGTTCCGGTACATCTGCTGGTGGTCGATTTCAACCAGATTTATCCGCAATATGTCAAACAGGCACAGCCGAGTTTGTATGTTGCCGGGCGCGCTCAGAATGTTCATGACTCCATCCGTAAAAATTATCAGCATATGAAAAAGAACGCGATTCTTCCATGGCTGTCTGCCGGAACTTACGGGGAGTTTGAATCTTCGAAGATGGAACCGATGATATTGGAGGCATTGCTTAACGGAGCTTGCGGAATTACTTATTTCTGTTACAACGATTTTGATACGCCGCTGGATTTTTATTATCATGCCAAAGCGCTGGCGGAGATCGCCCCCTATGAAGACCTGATTATGGATGGCGAAATATTGGAGCCGTCCGGCACCAACAAGGAGCTGACATATTCAGGCGTGAAAAAAGACAATGAGATGTTATTATTAATCGGCAACTACCAGAAAGTCAAAAACACCGCCACCGCCATTGAATTGCCGCTGGACAAGGTTTCTCAAATCAAAGATTTACGCAGCGGAAAAATGTTAAAAGCTGAAAAAATGTTAACTGTAGATGTTCCGGCCGGCGAGATTCGCCTGCTGTACATCAAAGGCTGATATTATAAAAAAGGGGAAATAGTGAAAAAACTGCTGATTCCGATGCTGGCTGTGTTATGTATGGCGGGGCTTGAACTTTATTCGCAAACCGGAAAAGAACAGGATGCCGCACAAAACAATATTCATCTGCTGCTGCCGCAAGCGCTTTATGCGGTGCCGGGAACAGAGTTGAATGTTTACTTTGATAACATCGTTCTTGTGTCTGATATAAAAAAAGTACAATTTGATGTTGATTGCAAATACGGCAGACAGGATCAGACGCGGTGGCGCTTCACCCCGGAAGCCAAAGATGCCGGAAGCTTTCCGCTCACCATAAAAGTTTATGATACGGCTTCAAAACTTATCGCGGAAGCTGCTGCGACGGTTTACGTATCGCCTAAAGATTCCGGCAAAGGCAAAGACATCAGCGTGATGCTTTTGGGCGCCAGCCAGACTGCCGCGTCAATTTATCCGCAGGAGCTTTATGACCTCTTCAAAAAAGATGAAGGTTTGAAAGTAAAATTTGCAGGGACAAACAGTTCATCCGGGTATCCGGTGAAAGATGGCATTGCCGCTCACGAAGGCAGAGGAGGCTGGGGCTGGGCAAAATATTGCACCATCTTTGAAGATCCCAAAGAAACCCGCCCGATCTTCAAGAGCAGTCCTTTCCTGGTCACGAAAGACGGTAAAGTTGTTCTGGATTTCAAAAACTATTGTGACAGGAATAACAACGGCAAGGCTCCTGACTACATCACAATACTCCTCGGCATAAATGATGTCTTCTCGTTTGACGATGCCCAGTTTGACCAGAATCTTCCGGCAGTATTCGCCTCTGCCGACACCCTGATCAACGAGTTCAGAAAAGTTTCGCCTGATACTAAAATCGCCATCGCTTTAGTTCCGCCTCCCGCGGCGTCTCAGGATGCTTTCGGCAAAAATTACAAATGCGGTCAGACAAGATGGCAGTACCGGAAAAATCAGCACCGCTACAACGAGAAATTGATCAAAAAATTCGGCGGACGTGAAAAAGAAAATCTGTACATTATACCGCTTCATGTCAATATTGATTGCGAAAATAACTACCCTAAAGAAGAGGAGCAGATCAACGCCAGAAATCCAAAGAAAATTCTCATAGCTTCAAACGGCTGTCATCCGACCAAAGAAGGTTATTTGCAGTTTGCGGATTCCTTCTACTCCTGGTTCAAGTATGAATTGAACAAAAAATAAAGTTGTATACTCTGCACGGCTGAAAATTTAACTGTAGATTGCGAAGATTTGGAGAATTGGTTCGTATTCTGAGAGGCTGCCGATACCAGGGTATCGAAGGCTTCGAAGAGTGCAAATCCAAAGTCGAAAGATCGCAATCCCGCAGGCACGGGACAAGTGTCTTGCAGCTGTCTGACCTTGATTTCACAGAGTACCGCAAGCATTCCCGCAGTCGCGGGATCCCGCGATTGCGGGACCAGTGGTTTTAGCCACTTCTTGCGAATGCCTTCAAGCTGGAAGCTTGAGTTACTTTATCTTGCTTGCGAATGCCTTAAAGCTGGAAGCTTGAGTTACTTTACCCCGGCTTCAATACTACTGCTGAAATTCTCTAAAAAATCCTAAAATAACTGATTGCCAAGCAGCGAAAACACTGAAACGTATGTGACCCCGATTTTAAAGAGTACCGCAAGCATCTTGCTTGCGAATGCCTTCAAGCTGGAAGCTTGAGTTACTTTGAGTACCGGCTTCAATACTACTGCTGAAATTCTCAAAAAAAACTAAAATAACTGATTACCAAGCAGGGAAAACACAAAAGCTAAAGTTTTGTACCCCGATATAATATCCCTATTCATTAGAAACTTCTAGATAATGATCTGGCCGGAGACCATACAGTGCTGACCTTGCCTGCCGAAGACCTGCCGCACGGCAGCCACACTCTGCGGTTGCAGATGCTGTCAAAGCGTCATCCATCCAGTAACTCGCCTGCTTACCGAATAGACAGGGCTCATTTAAAATTGCATGAATATCAATCGGCCAGACCGGTTTTCTCCACTAGTTCAATCATTATCCCCTGCGGATCCGCTTCTGTCGCGGCGCTTTGCAGATGCATATAGCTAATCCCGTTAATAGTGGAGAAACAGAGCGGCAGATCGAATTGCTGACCCTCATCAACGCTGAACGTTGCGGCCGGTGCCGCTTCAAGATTCCAGCGGATTGTCAGCCAGTGCCAGCAGTCGGGTTTAAGCGCCGTATGCCCGTTAATGCGTCCGGCTGAGTCCAGCTTGAGTACGAACATCGAATAATCTGCCATGACCGGATCGGTCGGGTTGAACCAGCGGTCAACTAATGAAATCTGAGTCCCGGCGGCACCGGCAGGCTGACGCAGTTTCAGACGTATCTTACCAGTGAAACCGGCCGGAAAATTCCAGACCGCACCCTGCCTTTCCTCCAGCAGCCGCTCATCGGGATGGCGGGCAATGCGCAGGACTTCCCGCATCTCGCCGTCGGGATGGGGGACCATCGCCACTCCGGCACGGCGGTTCAATGAACAGTGTCCCGTGAAACCGCGGAAACCGCCGGCCACGCCTTTCAAATAACTCTGATATGACCATGCGCCCAGGCCGCAGCGAAAATCTTCGCGCCGGTCAGTTTCATACAACCAGTCAGGGTCGAACAGAATCATCCGGCGGCAGTCAGCATGCTGCCCGAAAGCCAGCAAAACCTTGCCGCCCGGCAGTTCCACCGCCTGCGACTGGTGAATGCTTTTGTCCAGCGAACTGTCATTGCCGCCATGACTGCGAAAATCAATATCATTGCGGCGCTCGTTCAGGTGCAGTTCGCGGAATCCAACCCAGTCCCTGCCGTCATTATCAGAAATCGCGGCATGCAGCGCGTCGCGGTTCGTGAAAACATCCTCCCAGACCCCGGCGCGTTCGTCAGCACCGAGCCCGGGTTGCAGATCGTGATTTACCTCCGGCAGCGGCGTGGTGTTGTTCCAGAACGCCAGCAGGCGGCCGTCGCTCAGGTGAAACAGAAGCGGCGTGGTAATGGTACCGTAAAACCGTGACGGTTCCGGTTCCGACCAGCTCACGCCGCCGTCGACCGACCAGGACTGCCAGAACTGGTCGTGCGCCGTGCGGATCAGCATATACAGCCGACCGTCGCCAAGTTCCGCCACTGTCGGCTCCGTGCCGCAATTTTCCCAGCGCATTCCGGCATGCGGCGGACGCAGGCCGAAAAGCGGAATAGCCGGAAGGGCAGTATATTCCCAGCTATGGCCGTCATCATCGGAACGGAAGACCAGCGGACAATTTCTGCCGTCCGCTCCCGCTGCCTGCGCAGGCAGAATCCAGCGGCGGCGGGAACGCAGCGCCAGCGGCTGACGAGGCATCAATAAGCGCGGCAGCAGATCGCCGATGCGATGTGAAACAAACGGTCCGTCCGGACCATTGCCTGACCGGTGGACATATATTCCGTGCGCAGGACAGGAGTCATGGATCGACTGCCATTCCTCCACCCCGGGATGCCCGTGTTTGCACAACACTGTAAGGTAATCACCAGACCACGGACTGCGTACGGTTGCTCCCGGCGAGTTCGGGGCCGATTCGTGTACGATCCAGGATAGACCATAGTCGGGACTGGATAGAAAAATATTGCGTATATTGCCGTTGCGGAAATCTCCCATGAAACCGTAATGCCGTATTTCTCCGTCCGGCAGCAGCATCAGGTCATGAATACCGTTAATCGGCGGAACCCCGGCCACTACCGGGGCAAAAACCTCTTTCAATATCTTCTCTGCAAAAGAATCGGCGCACTCCTGAGAATGTTCTGTTTTCATAATATCATGGCCTTAATCATATATTTTAAATACTTCAGTATTTCAGATACTCCTGACACAGGAAATGTACAGGCTTTTCTTGAACATATTGACATTCCTTATTTGTTGTCAGATATAAATCTAGCATTTTAATGAACCGAATCAACAGACCAGCTTTCGTTAAAACAACCTTTTGATTGAGTGCGGCATGGCTTCAGTTTTCTGTCCGGAATATCAGCACGATAATCAGAATACTGCTTTCTTATATACTTTCATGGATTTAATTGAGCCGCAGAAACTTTCCTGGCCGGTACCGCCTATTTGAAATTTATCGCCCCATACCGGAGCGGTTTTAATATCCCCCCGGTATACAATATTATCATCCGCAATGATCGCTATTTCTGAATTTTTCCACGAGAACCCGCATTTAAAAATTTTGCCCGGCGGATATTTTTCCTTTTTTAGATTCACCCCGTAATACTGCCATGTGTAAGGTTGCGATGAGTTCATGACAGTAATGCGTATCTCTGCCGGAGACAGCGATTTTTGAGTCTCAAAAAAAAGCCTGAACCCTGTATTGTTGATCCCGCTGCTGAAAACGGTATGCATAAATGACCATTTGCCGGTCCGTTTCAACGCATCAATTTCAACCGCGGTATCAAAAGTATAGGTAAGCTCGAAAATGACAGTCCCCTCGCTTACAGGGATATTCCCGGCGGAAAGAAACGCGAGAACGCCGTCTGCCGGATACTTGAAAACAAGCGAACCGTTTTCATAGTATATGGACGAATTCCTGCTGCTGAATTCGCCCTTGACACATCCTCCGCAGACGGCAATATTCGCGAGAGGCGAAGCCGTATATTCAAAAGTCTTGTCATCATTGCTGAAGACAGGTATTTGCGCTGCTCCGGCACAAGCATACAGGCAGACAATGAAAGCGGTTAAAACATTCTTCCAGATAACTGTCATTGCCTGCTGTCCCTGTATACTGACTTCACCATTGTTCATTATAATACGGCGTCACGCCGAAAACATCCATTATGCCAATATCCGGAATGTAATAAGAGGATTCAGATTTTCTCTCCGAAATGAATTCCAGCTTCAGCGGACCGGCGGTTATTCCTCCGTCACCCTGAATATCCTCGACCCGTATTGCGATAGTATTCTCTTTTCCGTATTTTATGACGTTTTCAGGA
Source organism: uncultured Lentisphaeria bacterium (assembly GCA_903863035.1). Classification (GTDB taxonomy): domain Bacteria; phylum Verrucomicrobiota; class Lentisphaeria; order Victivallales; family Victivallaceae; genus CAIPAT01. The sequence goes on along the minus strand of CAIPAT010000432.1, from coordinate 4,956 downwards.
ACTCTGTACACTCTTTGCAGAGTACATACCTGTCCTCCAAACTCTTTGCCCATGGAGCCGATCTTCTCTCCGTTGAACCAGGTGGTGTCGTAATCGTCGATTTTTCCTGCGTGCAGGATTGCGGTGAATCCTCTGAATCTTTCCGGAATCTCCACAGAGAAACGGTACCATGCGATACCGTCGTAATTTATTGCCGCTGGAACCGGATCAACCGGGCCGAAGTTTTCCAGAAACGGAGTTTTCTCCCATGCTCCAGGAACCACTATTTTTTTCCAGCCTGGCATAGAGACAACGGGAGCCATCCATTTTTCCTTAAGTCCTATGTTTTCAGCATCAGTTTTAAAGTAGGCGCTGTTGCTGAGATTGATAAATCCGTCGTCCCTGCATGAGTAGAAACTTGCCGACACAGATTTGGCCGGAATCGCGTAATAGTTCAGCAGAGCAGACCACAGCCTGTAAGCCTTCATCTGGAAGTAGTGTCCTTTAAGGTCGACAGGATTTACCCGGCAGTATATTATTCTGCCTGAATCCCATGCTATTTCATCTATCAACGGATTGTGCCCGGCGATATCCCAGCCTTTGAATGCGATTTTATCCTGCCAGAAAATATCTGAAATGCTGACCGGAAGTTTTCTTCCTGCCGCGTCCACAGCGTTCTTGTACGCTGATTCTGTCTTGCAGCCGATTATTTTTACTTTGACAGGCAGTAAATTCTCTGTTCCTTCAAAAGGCAGACATATCACTGTGGCGCCGCGTTTAAGCGCTTTTTCGAGATCAGCAGAAGTCAATTTCTTGGCTGATTCAGGTCCAAGGATGATTCCACCGGCTGACGCGATGTCCTTCTCGGTTCCAAGCGAGGCAGTGTCGCAGAGTTCCTTTGCCAGAAATTCGAGTCCTTGCGCGCTGCCGGCGTAAATCCACTTCAACGCCGCCGGCTCAGCAGCGGTCATGGCGTATTTTAAAAGATTGCCCAGAAACAGCGTCCCGGCGGGATCAACTTTAATGCGTCCCTTAAGGTCGAGCTGGGATATAATTATAAGCCCCTTCCCCGCCCTAGCCTCCATCAATGGACTGAACTGAAGATCAAATCCAGATTCGAGCAGCGGGATAAACGGGCCGCAATGGGGCTTTTCAAACGGCAGCGAACTGACAATTCCAGCGGTCGAGGTGACTATCGGATTGCTCCAGTGAAAGCCGGTTTCAGCCGGCGGAAACTCTTTAAGCAGAGAACTTTTTCCCGTCCAGTCCGCGAAATCCCGGTCATCCATACCGGCAAAAACCGGGTGCTTCGCATTCACGATAAACGCGTTTCTGGCTCTGCGTGGATCAGCATTGAGATTCATGAAGCGCGGGGCATTCTGCTCCATCACGATTATGCGTCCGCCATTGTCTATCCAGTCCGCGAGTTTTAACTCTCTGGCCAGTTTGCTGAAGTTTATGGTCAGCGAATCGCAGCCGACGACCAGCAGTTTTACAGAATCGAGGCTTTTCAGGTCTTTTAGATTCATACCCTTTATCCCGTAGAAACGCAGCATATTATCCAGCGAGTCAGACTCATCGTAGAACGCGGTACTGACCGGATTTTCAAATTTCTTACTGTATGACGGAAATATTGAGATATCGAAATTCTGAACGTCCAGATCGCGGCTGCCGGCTATTTCAGCACTGACTGCCGCATGTGTTTTTTCAGTCAAATCAGGCAGTGTTGCGGAAAATGGAATCAATTTGCGTGCGCCAGGCTCAAGTTCCGCTTTGAGCTCCTTCCTGAATATTTCCTTATCTCCTGTTTTGATTGTAACCAGAATCTTTACATCTCTTTCAAGCCCGGTCTCGTTGATGACAAGTATTGTTTTCCTGAGTTTCTCTCCCGCGAAATAATTATGTTCGACCTGAGTCGGCGCATCCCTGTCGCCCATTATAAAGAAGGTGAATCCGGAGAATGAGTGTTTTAGCATCCGCCCGATATCTGTAAGCTCAAGCGTCGGATACTGGGTGTCCCATATGCTTATGCTGCTTACAAAACCTGGAATGTTATCTGAAACTTTACTTTTGACTTTATAAGGTTTGCCGGGAACATATCCGGCATAACTGTCGGTGTGAAGCATGTGCCCCATGACTCCGTAATAGCGGTACGATGAAGTCTCTCTCTGTATGTTTTTTCCCAGGTCATTATACAGGGATTTGACGTTGAGTTTATCTGAAAAATAGGCTTCAGCGCCGTTGGATATCGTTCCTATTTCTCTTATCATATATGGTGCTGAAAAACCACGCCATGCCGGATTTTTTAGCGATACGCCCCATTTGGGATATATTCCCGGATAGCCTGGGAACATAAATCCCTCGGTGACCATATAAGGCATCTTATCTGAAGATTTGTCTTCCGCCCAGAGCTTCATAAAGTCGCATTTCTCCTGAAGCGGAACGCCGCTGCTCCAGTATCTGTTATGCGTATACACAGGACCGCGCCCCCCGGCATGGTGATAATAGTTGATTTTAGACTGGTCTATTTTTTTAGATTCCTCCAGAATCATGTCGGCGAAATCCGCTTTTTCACTTGAATTTTTCTCACATAGTCCGGCGAGATGCGGATTGTAAGCTTTCTCGCAGTCACAAAGCCAGTTGAAGAAGCGCGCGTATCCAATTACGCTGGGGGAAAGCGCATAGTATTCAGTGAAATCACGGAACTGCTGTTTGAACTGTTCTATTTCCCCGGCCGGTATTTTTTTCCCGTCAAGTATTGTCAGACCGGGAAAATGCGCGTATTTTTGAAAAATAGATTCAGCATCAGGCCTGTAGACCGGCACGAGCATCAGACCGTATTTATCCGCTGCCTGAAGCGTAGCAGCCTGTGTCTGAAACTCAAGAATATTGGTCATGGTGAATCCCATTGCTCGCAGATTTTTTACAATGAGTTCAGGATACTCACCAGCACATTGATACATCAGTAAATTGATTCTGGCAGCACTGTCGCCGAACAATGTTGCAACATGTCCGTTGAGCATGAAGTCTTTGCCGGAATATGCCACTTCCCGGAACCCTGTTTCGGCGGGGATTGCCGCATACAGTACTTTCCCCTGCCGGTCAAGCACTTTCAACGTGACAGTATAAAGCTCAGGAGTTTCCGGTTCCCACAATTTGAGACCTTTCAATGGAACTGTTATCGCGTGACTGGACTGTCCCGGCGGCAGTGTTACGCTGACGGCTCTATTCAGAATTTCCGATTTGTTCTTCAGCAGCGCAAGATTTAGCTCCGCCGCGGTCACATCTTTTTTGTAATTATATGCGCATACAGTGAAAACAGCCTCGCCTTTTTTGATGTCGGTTTTGAGCCCGGTGAAACGCATAAAAATGTCATTCTCAAGCGTTACGAGTTTTATGTCATGAACAATTCCGCCGTGTATGGTACTGCTTGAAAAACCGTCTTCGCCGAACATATTGCGCTGTTCAAGAAACCCCTGAAGCGCGATCTTAAGCGTATTCATTCCATCTTTTTTCAGCAGTTCTTCAACCGGATAAAAACGGCTGGCATAGATACCCTGAGTTCCGAGTTTTGTCCCGTTGAGATATATGTCCGCGTTGTACTGGCAGCCGGCGATATTGAGAAGAACCTGGCCTGAGCCGGCTGGAGTCTGAAACTCCAATTCATAAAGACCGTATGCCTTCATCTTTTTCCAAGTTTTTTTATCGCTGCCGGGAAACTGCGCCAGCTCTTTGCCGCTATTGTCCACAAACTGCCCTGAACTGTTGCCCAGAAAGTCGAACCAGACGCCCGGGATTCTAGCGAATATCCCCGAACCCGAAGCGCTGTCATCCGCGCCAGGCATCCGGTCAAATGTTTTAAACTTGTACAATCCGCTGATAATAAACTCTTTCGCCCCCTGAGACTCATGCAGCAGGATAGGTTTTGCGGTAACCGGCTGCTCCGCGGATACAGCCCCCGGCGTATAGAGCAATGCGGATATAAAAAGAGTTGATATTAGTTTTCTCATTACTGTTCCTGTTTTATATTTAAACTGATCCTGATCGTTCGTTTTTGTAAAATTGCATACAAAGGGCAGCGGCAGGCTTCTTTTCATAAATATGCTGCCGCAGGAATGCTGACCGCTGCATATTGCACTCAGGATCACGCAACCTGATTTTGGCCAATTCCGTGCATTTTGCTAAATTTACCAGGGCTTGTAAATGCCGTTTTCAAGAAAGTCAGCCTGCCACTGAGAACGTTTAAGCGATTCGGCATGGCCGTCAATAAAAAGTCCGTTAGCCGCTCCATTATGGTAGACCGAGGTCTTCAACCACTCACCTGCTCCATGGTGAATCCACCAGTTATTCATTGATGAGTCCGGCCCGCCGTCCCCCTGCTTTTCAATTGCGCTTAAATGCACTGACTGCTTTTTAATCATATTAATCCGGTAGGGGCCGCCGTAGTTATAGACGCCGTCATTATATTTTTTAAAAAGCGCGGTGGTCAAGGCATAACTTGTAGGCATTCCGTAGTTATAGGTCTTATAGGACGCGATATCGGAACCGTCCCGGTTATCGGTTGGGCAATGAACCATTCTACCGACGTAATAAAATATTTTTGTCTTATAGTAAGGCGCAAGAGAACCAGGCCCGGCGCTGGCGTTGCCGCCAAAATTCCACATACTTGGAGAATTTAAAGACGGGATATAATCATTATAATCGCTGAGATAGAAGGAGATATTGATTCCCATCTGCTTTAAGTTGTTTTTGCACGTGGTTGACCTACCCTTTTCCCTGGCTTTACTCAAGGCAGGCAGAAGCATACTGGCGAGAATCGCGATGATAGCGATCACGACAAGGAGTTCGATTAAAGTAAAACCTCTAAGCATCAACGAGTTGCGACTTATCGGCTCTGCCTCATCGACCAAACCGTGCGTGCGGTTTTCCCTCACACGGCTTTCCCCCTGTTCTTCTTCGTTTAGCATTCGCTTAGTT
>CAIPAT010000431.1 GCA_903863035.1 uncultured Lentisphaeria bacterium | reverse complement strand
ACAAGTCTCGCGAAATATCCCGAAGAGATTTTGGGAATTGCCGGTAAGGCGCATACCTGAAGGTATGTAACGAACCGGCAAACACAAAGGCATTCGGGAGAAGCGCGAAGATGTAAAGGTTATTTCTTTACGGCTCCTTAGGCAACCTTGGTTATAGTGCTAATTCCGAAAATTCCAGAGACCGCTTCAACAGGAGACGTTTCATTTTTCGGCAATCACGCCAGTGTCTCGGAAAGTTATAGCAGTCTGAAAAGTCAGCGCCGCCGGTGCTTAAAATCACGACACATTCACAGCACACTGACTCAACTGCTTTTTTTAGGATTATAATTGAAAACTTATCGAGTTTTTCATGCGCCAGATTGACTGGGCAGTCGTCGGGGTCAATTCCAGTCTTACCTGTTTAATCCGGTATGGGCAGAACGCATTTTTTCCGCCAGGCATGGTTTCATTATCCGGCAGCAGAACGGTACTGCAGAAGCATTCCAGGTTTTCAGGGGGTGCGCTAAGCGCAACCGTAACGGTTGCGCCGTCGACAGTCCAGCGCAGCTCCGCTGGCCATACATCAAGCGTTGCGGATTCAAGTTTGCGCCATTTTCCTGTCGTTCTGTCGCGGCATTCGGCGTTTATATCCGGAATTGGAATACAGAAGCTGATTTTGTCTACATAATGTCCGGCGCGGCTTTGCACCAGCCATTCGGCATCGATACTTGCAATAGAATATTTTGTTTTTACAGCGTAATCCAGATTGCATTTCCGTTCTTTCCTGGTCCAGAGCAACTCAACGTACTCATCGTCCTTAAGGCTGAGCATTACCGGTTCGGAATACGGCTCGGACATTGATTCAGCCAGCATATCTCCGGCTGAATGTCTTACGCAAAGCGAAGTTTCATCGTTAAACGACGTGGCGGCGCTCTGGAATGTGCGTCCATTGTGATCGTTGACCTCGATATGCCAGAGGCCTGCCAGCGGAAATGATGCCGCATACATGAGGTTATTGCCGGCAAAGAGCGTTGTAACCGGCGCGCCGCCGATCAGCGTTCCCAGGTACGGATCACCAAATTTTTTCACCACCGGAATATTGCGCAGCGAGGTAGCCCCGGCGAAACTGGTTTCATAAACCGGAGTGCTGACCCGCAGCCATTTGGCGTGCCAGGCATAAGTAGCGAATGCCGGCGGACAGACAGGTTTCAGTTTCTCAATGTCAAATTCAGCAATGCCGCGGGCCAGCGAGCCATAGAATCTTGCTCCGGCAAGTTTGCTGAACTGGGCTTCAATGCCGATTTTATGCCCGTAAGGCAGTGCGCCAGGCAGACCGCAGACCGGATAGTCTTTGTCGCGCATAACATAATCCAAATAACGCTCAATGTACCAGCGGAACCATTTGCTCAATTCCGGCAGGCCGAGAATATTGGCGGCTTCGGCAGCTTCGCACGGCACGGATTCAATCAGAACCGCGCTGTACCATGCCCTGTGGATGCCGTAGCCGTCCAGGTCACTGCAAAGATGCCCGGCGCGGCTGAGATTACGTATCAGACCGTGCAAATAGTTTCTGCAAAACCAGTCATAGCGCGGATTACGCTCGATGAAGCCGTTTTTAAGCCCGTGCATATAAACGAATAGAAAGCCGTTGGCTTCCGTGCAGTAATAAGCAGGCGTATGGGTGCTGGTGGCGTAATCAACGTCGCCGCTGGAACAGACATAGTTCCAGGTCCAGTCCGGACGCATGCTGGGCTGGTTCAGAGCGCCGTCGATAGCGGCGGGATTAGTGTACCGTTCGATGCCGTTGTCAAAAAGTTCAAAGAACCGCTGTTTATAAATTTTGCTGCCGGTCAGCAGCCACGCCCAGTAATAGACGCGTAGTTCAAATCGCAACTGCTGGCTTTTGCCGGCGCAGCCTTCCGGATACCGGATGCGGTAATTGCACTCAACCATCCGCAGCAGAGCGCCGACAACTTTCTGTCTGACTTTTCCGGACATGCCGATTTCTTTGGCATGCCAGGCGGCAATACCGATTGCGTCGGCAACCGTGGAGTTGGCGGCAGGATGGTCGGTAGAAGTTCCGTTTTCCTCCATGGTCAGTCCGTTTTCGTCAATCTGGTCAGCCAGCCAGGCGGCGAGTTTTGCCGCCCTCCCCAATACCGCGCAATCCATTTGCAATACTTCCGTGTAAACCAGGTAAAACAGGATATGCGTGTTGATGCCGCACGGATCATAACCGTTATTGCTTTCCACTGCAGGAAATTTCAAGTAATAAGTACCATTCCAGCAGCTTTCCAGATACCCGGCGAAAGGGCTCTGTCCAATGAATTCCTTGATCAACAGATGCTTCATAATGCTTTATTTATCCTGTATATATGACGTATTATTATTCCATTTTTACCGAATTATCCAGCGAGACTTGCTTCGGGCCGACGAGATATAATATTCCCGCTTCCGCTTTTAATGCAAGTTTGCCGTCATTTAGCGATACTTTGCGATTTCTGCCGAGAAAATCAACTGATTTAATAATACTGCCGTCAATGTTCAACACGCAGTCCACCGGCTCCATGACCGACCATACCGCCCAGACTTTGACACCGTCGGGTCGCTCCCAGGAGGCCAGATAAATATTTTTCGCGTTATGCATAATCATCTGTCCGGCCGATCCGGCGGGACGCATCGCAGTCAACGTGCTGTAAGCATCGAATCCAGATTTGCGCGACAAGTCGCGCTGCAGTAAACCGAAATGCGATTCCCGGTCATAGAGCGGCCCGCCAGGCGATTGCAGCTCATACCAGAATATTTTTTCCACTCCGGACTGGAAGGCAAGCAGAAAAGCGCGGGGCAGCATTTCCGCCTGCGCAAGATCCGTTACACCGCCGCCAATGGCCCGGAAGGAGATCGCCAGTACGCCGCCTTTCAGATTGCTGTTAAATTTGTAGGCTGCTACAGCGCAACCTTTATACTTGCTGTCGATACCGTAGACAACCGGAATCATTTTGTCTCCGCCCTGCAACGCTTCGCCGGTAAAAAAGGTTTCGCAGGGCAGATCGGCCAGCTTCAGCTTTGCACGGAAGTCTTCACTGACCTCAACCTTATTGGTTTGTGCTGGCAGACCTTTTTTCGTCCACCATGCTTCCCAGCCGATGTGAAGACGTTTGCGAAATTCTTCGCCGACTTTTTCTTTAACGATGCTGCCGTCAGCGTTTTTCTTCAGGTTATAATAGAGCGGCACACCTTTGGAAAAGATCACGATCCCCCCTTTGACAACGTAATTTTCCAATGCTGTAAAATGTTCCATCGGAAAGCCTTCTTCCGACGGCAGCATCAATACCGGATATTTTTCAGGCGACAGCCCTGCCATGCCGGCGACGGATATCTTGTCAAGCTGAGCGTCCGGTGGAAAATAACTGCGGATAAAGTTGAAAAAGTTATTTTCCCCGTAGCCCCAGGCGGGATCGACCACTGCTGCGATATGCAGTTTCCCTGATGCACATCCGAGCGCCTCAAGACCGTTTTTAACGATGCCGGCGACATCATCGGAACCGCGATGGGTCGGCCAGCCGATTTCAGTGATCCAGATAACTTTATCAACGTTATATTTTTTCAACAATTTTTTCAATGCCAGGACATCATGATAAATACTGACCGCTTCCGGGGTGTCCGGATAGCGGTACGGATGGATGTTGATGATGTCGCAATAAGCGCCGCCGCCGGACTGAAGGAATTTCTCGATGAATTCAGCTGGAATGCCAGCAGTGCCGCCAAGCACTACTTTCAGTTCCGGATCGATCTTTTTGATGGCCTGATAAGTGGCTTTGATCAGTTTGCAATAATTTCCAGCGTCCGGTTGTTCGCGCCACATTCCGGCCAGGTTTTCCTCGTTCCATACTTCCCAGAAACGCAATATATCCTTGTACCGGGTAACTGTATTTGTTACATAGTTCAACCATGTATCAAGATTTTTATAGGCAGGAGTGGCCCAAGGCACGTCATAATCGAGGATCGGCAGGATTTTGATCTGATATTTACCGGCCAGTTCCACCACTGCATCAATCCTGGAATAATCCCATTGCCCTTGTTTCGGCTCAACTGTTTTCCAGTCAAAATCGGACCGCACCCAGCCGATGCCGTTACTCCGCATCAGTTCCAGTTCTTGCGGAGCCACGCTGAATTCGCCGCGGGAAATGTGTGCGCAGACGCCGTAAGGCGACTCGACCGCAGCCGACAATGCTCCGCTTAACAATAAGCCGCAGCATAAACCGAAAAATGATAAATGCTTCATTCGCTTTAAATCCTTATTATAACTGGTTTATTTAGTCGCTTTAAGCTGATCGGCCATCCGGCTGTAGAAATGATTCAAGCCGCGATGGGTTTCAAAACGGATTTCCAGGCGAAGGCCTGGCTCTGCCGCCAGCGTTTCCGGCAGCGGAATGCGGATCAACTGTCCGGGGGCCAGTTCCGCGACATACTGTGCAGCCGGAACGTCGGTATCGGAGACCAGTTGCAGATTGACTTTGCGCAACGGGCAGGCATCCTGATTTTCGAATACTATACAGCCGGCGTCCTTACGGACATTGAATGAAGCCATCAACTGTTGAAGAAAATTCCGGCCACGGTCGTCTTTAAGTTCGCCGTGATAGGCATAGAGGAAGCCGCCCAGGCTGCCGGGAGTGTCAAACATGATCCGTGCTTTTTCCGTCATACGTTTTTCCCAGCCGGCTACATTCTCGTTGCGGTCCTTGATCGCTCTGGGTTCGTTGTCATGGAAACCCCATTCGGTGAAAACTACCGGTTTCTTCACTTCGCTGTAAAGTTTGTTCATCATCTTGCGGAACAGATCAGGTTCGGCGTAGGTGTTGTAACCCAATACATCCTGTCCGGCGGAGAAAAACCAGCTGGTGCCATAGGTATCGAGATTAGCATAAACCACTCCCCGCCTGTAAGGATCGAAACGCCGGATACTCTCCCGCGCTGTTTCTAGATATTTATCCATCATCTCTTTGTCATCGTAGCCGCCGGTATGATGGTTTTCATTGCCTGAATTCCACAAAAGCACATTAGTAGCAGAGCTTAATGTAAGCGCCATTTCCTTGTGCGCGTCAGTATTGAATTCATAATCAGGATTGTTCAGATTGCCAAGGGCGGTCAACGAGTTGTTACACGATGCCGAGGCGTAAACCGGCATGACCATCATTCCGGCTTGCTGCGCATCTTTGAGGTGTTGCTCCTGCACACCTTCCAATCGTAACGTGTTGAACCCCAACTGCTGATAAAACCGCAGCATCCGCAGCCATTCGCGGCGTGTTACCGTCCTGCCGTTGTCCCATTCAATGCCGAGTGCACCGTTAATCCCGCGGATGATATAACGGTCTCCATTGACGAACATCCGCCCGTCCCGAACTTCGACGACAGTACCGTTGAAGTTCAAATCGCGCCGGTCTATTGCCTGGTCATTCCGGTTAAATGCCGTAATCGTGAACATATAGTTGTTGAAGTCTGCCGGTAATTTTACTTCTCCGGTGAATCTGCTGCCGGCTCCAGCTTTCAATTCGGCGCTGATTCCGGCTCCCGCCGCCGTGACGCGAACTATTTCTCCGGAAAAACGACTGTCGATGCGGCATTCGATCCGGTGCGTGGCGATGCCGTCATTGCCGGCAGTTCCGACTGACAAACGGTTAATATCGGCGATGGCCGACTGATTATCGCACAGCAACCGGACATTGCCGAGGATGCCGAAGACATTGCGGGCCGCCCGGTCATCATTATTCTTGAAAATCCACCAGCCTTTGACCGGACAACCATACAGCCTTACCGCTACAGTGTTGCTACCGTTCTGCACGGCATCGGTTATGTCAAAGGCATAAGGCCAGGCGTACTCTCCGGTATAAACCGGCAACATCATTGCATCGCCGACAGGCATGTCGGCGACGTTAAACGGACAGGGGATGCCGCAGCGCTCGAAATGCTGCCATTTAACCACTTCTCTGATCGGCTTGCCCCAGGTGTTGACATGGCGGCTGCCGTTCTCCAAAATCCATTCGTGACGTTTGCGCACTGACGACTGCGTGCCGATCCACTGCCCGTTAACATAGATTTCAGCGGAATCGGCCAAGTCATCAAAACGCATAAAAACTCTGCCGCCGTTTTTTTTAACCAGTTCGAAATTGCGTTTATACAGGTAGTGGCCGCCTGCCTGATCCGCCTTTGCAGGTTCAGGGACGGTTATTTCTTGAGCATTGTTCAACGGTTTTCCCGGGTCAGCAAAACTCTTATCCGGCAAAAACGCATAATCCCAGGTCTTGTCACCGCAGTAGGTTTTCGACCATTTACCGTTCAGTGAGGTTTGCTGAAGGAATGGATTATCGGCCAGTTCCGCCCATGCGGTAAGGTTATCGTATCTGCCGCGATAGAACAGCCCCAGATCCTCGAATTTACGCCAATTATATTGTCTGGAATAGCACTCGCTTTTTTCCTGTTTCCACTTTCCGGTCTGCTGATTGATCTTGATTCCGTAAATCTTGACAGTCGCCTGTCCGCGGCTTTTACCGGAATAGTCATGCAAAAATAGATAAAGATGATCGTTGCCTTCAGCAAGACGATCCCGGGTCATAGTATCGAGATAAAACCGGTATATGCAGCGTCCGGCAGTCATATTGGCTTCGCTCTCCAGCATGGCCCGACGCGGCCAGAAACAGGCCGGATCGGATACCGATACGGTCATCCGTAAAACCGGCTGGTCAATTGCAGCATCGACTTCGATGCAGCCGCCCGGAAAATATGGCAGAATGTCAAATTTTCCCAAATCCACATGCAGATAATTGTCCTGGTTGTCACGATCCTTGAACTTCACTTCAAATTCGCGGTCATTCAATGACTGCGTGAATGCCTGCGCATCTGTACCGTTGTCGGACGGGCGGAATTGAAACTGCTTTGCCGCCGGTCCCGGAAAAATCACCTTTGCAGCGGGAGCAGCCGTCAGCATGATTGCCGCACAGCTCAAAAACATGCTTGTAAATAATTTTATAGACATAAAATATTCCCGATATTCTAAATTCAGGAGCAACGGTATTTGTATTAAGTAACTGATGCCGACGACTTACCAGTGGTCTACACCCCAGAGATTAAAAGATGAATTCTGACCAAGGTTACGAGTATTGTACCATGCCGCATGCCCGTCGGCGTAAAGCATGTTAAGACCTTTTTCGTGGATAAATATATTATCTAGCATGCCCCATGGATTATGTGCTTCAACGAGATAGTCCCATCTTCTTACCTGCGGATAACCGCTCCAGGTAACATAAGTGTCTATCAACGCCAGCCTGGCTGAAGGCTGTTTTATTCTGGAATTTTTCGGCCAGGCCCAGTTGGCTATAAGCGCGTTTGGAGCCAAATTATTGCCAGCATCCAGCATTGGAAACAGATGGCTGTTGGTGGCGTAACTCATGCCGTCCGGACTGCCGGCTTCCCGGATGCTGTATTTCTTCAATGTCGTACACCACAGGTTCTTTTTCCCGCCGTCTTTCAAATAGCCAATCCTGTTCATCAAATACCATTGCCCCATCTGCGAACCGGCGTTATAGAAACACGATGGCGGATATAAACCATTATTATCATCAGTATAATAATTATGAATGGTTCCAAGCTGCTTCAAGTTGCTGATGCAGCCGGCAGCCTGCGCCCTGCCTCTGGCTTTGTTCAAGGCTGGAAGGAGCATCGACGCTAAAATTGCGATGATGGCTATCACTACCAAGAGTTCGATTAAAGTAAAACCTCTAAGCATCAACGAGTTGCGACTTATCGGCTCTGCCTCATCGACCAAACCGTGCGTGCGGTTTTCCCTCACACGGCTTTCCCCCTGTTCTTCTTCGTTTAGCATTCGCTTAGTT
>CAIPAT010000430.1 GCA_903863035.1 uncultured Lentisphaeria bacterium | reverse complement strand
ACTCGCCTGCGAGTCCTATGACAAGGGCATCGACTTCCTTACCGCCCGCGAAGCCATGGTCAAGGACAGCGCGGACCTCGGCTGGTTCCAGGCCCCGGCTAATATCGGGTTCGTAATCATCGGCCTGCTCTACGGCGAAGGCGACTTCGGCAAAAGCGTCTGCCTTGCCAACAACTGCGGCGACGATACCGACTGCACCGCCGGCACTGTCGGCTCGATCCTGGGCATTGTCATGGGACGTTCAGGCATTCCGGAAGAATGGATCAAGCCGATCGGCGAAAGCATTCAGACCTGCTCGATCGACACCTATGGCAGAAACAATCTTTCCGCCCTGCCAAAAACGCTGGATGAACTGACTGACCGCGCCGTCAAACTGGCGCTGGCCGCGCAACAGGAAAACCCGACACTGCCGCAGATTGTTCCTCTGCCGGCGAATATTACGGCAGAATACCGCGAAAAACTGTTCAATGCCGAGCCGGTGATTAAAAGAATCTGGAGCAAATCGCCTTATGAACTGACTTTCGATCTGCCCTATGGCAGATTCTCCGTCGATTACGACAACGGCCCGGAAGTAGTGCCGGGCGAAGGCAAAAAACTGACGCTGAAAATGAGTCATGTCCGGTTTATCGAAAAAGTTGGATCGTTCAAACTGCTGCTGCCGGATGGATGGATGGCGCAACCCGCCGCTGAATATGTCTTTACAGTTAAACACTCACATATTGCCGCCGTCGAAATGACGCTCATTCCCGGCGACTTCACCGGCGCATATTTTTATCTGCCGGTGGAAATACGTCTTTGCGACCGGTTCAACCCGGTGGTAGTGCACATCCCGTTGCAGCGTAAAGGCAGCGTCAGTCATAATCCGTCGCAGATCTGCCAGGATTTCTACGATGCCGCCGACCGGTGCAAAAGCCGCAATTAGAATATCGTTTTATGCGCCGGAGTGTAAGAGCTTTAGACCACTCTGATTTAAAACCAAAAACCTTTGTGCCTTGTGGTGAACTTAACCGGCTCCGCCGGGACTTTTTTTTAATGTAGCGCGGGCATTCCTGCCGGCGAAATGTCAGACAGGAATGTCTGACCTACAATAATTAAATACAAATTCCTATACGATGAACTTAACCGGTTGCGCCGGGACTTTAACCACAAAGGCATCCCGCATGGCGGGACTAGCCTGAGAGACAGCAAGACACAGAGAAATCCATTTTTTAACACGAAATTCGCGAAAAGACACGAAATAGGAACAAAAAACGGAGTCAGCGGATGAATGCGGTTACGCCACATACACATGTATTTTCTTCATTACCTTCATGTTCCCGCGCCTGCGGGATGAAACGGTTTTTTTATCCTGCATATCCCTGTTAAATCATAAAGACGGTCAGGCGACCGGCGCTCCCGGGGGGAAACCGGTTGTGACGGAGCACAACCCTCCATTAATAACTGTTTCCAGAAGCATGCCACCGGCGGCCAGCCGGGCGTGATCCAAGGGCGAGGCGTTGGTCGCCAAAGGCGAAATGAATAAAGACGGTCTGCCGGGACGGCCGACACTACCCAGAATTCCGGTCTCTCCCGCTTCATGCTTTTCATCTGCGTCCATCTGTGTCATCTGTGGATAAAAAATCCCCTTTTTTCGTGTCCTGCTAACTCTAAGGTTCGTCCCGCGACTGCGGGATGCTTTTCGTGGCTAAATCGTGGTTTAATTAACCCCAAAAACTCTGTGCGTTGCTAACTCCCGGGTTAGTCCCGCGACTGCTGGATGCCTGTGTGGTTAATCGAACGACTGATTGCTCCTAAATGGCAAAATATTGATGATTTTTAACATCTTATGGCTTTAAAGTTTGAAATCTGCAATGATGCAATTAATTTGTGAGGATAAGTTTTATGAATTAAGAGTCCGGAACATTATTCCGGAATAAATTATAGTGATGGACAGTAAAATCAAAGATAAAAATTTAGTAATACCGCAGGATTTTCTCTTCGGGGAAACCGAAGAAGACGCCCTGCCGCTTGATTGCGGCAGAAAATTGAGCAACGTAAATATCCGCTACGAAACTTACGGCGAGCTCGATGCAACCGGCAGCAATGCGGTTTTGATTCTGCATGCCCTTTCCGGCAATGCTCACGTCTCCGGCTATTATTCCGAAGACGACCACAAGCCGGGATGGTGGCATGAAATGGTCGGGCCGGGCAGACCGATTGACACCGATAAGTATTTTGTGGTGTGCAGCAACGTCATCGGCGGCTGCAGCGGTTCGACCGGACCGCGTTCACTGAACATGGCAACCGGAAAACTCTACAATATGGATTTCCCGGTAATCACCATTGCCGATATGGTCCGGGCGCAATTCCGGCTCATGAAACATTTGAAAATAGAAAAATGGCTGTCCATTATCGGCGGTTCAATGGGCGGCATGCAGGCACTGGAATGGGCTACCGCCTATCCCGAACATGTCCACAGCGTAATCGCCATTGCCTGTACTGCCAGGTTGTCGCCGCAAGGAATCGCCTTTGACTGGGTCGGCCGCGAAGCCATCATGACCGACATCAACTGGCAGAATGGCGAGTATTATGAAAAAGTCCCGGAGAACGGCTTGTCAACGGCGCGGATGCTGGCGCACATCACCTATCTGAGCGACGAATCCATGAGCCGTAAATTCGGCCGCGGCCTCCAGGAAAAAGATCAGTATTCATTCGATTTTTCCAGAAATTTCGCAGTGGAAAGTTATCTGCAATATCAGGGCGCACGTTTCGTTGAGCGCTTCGACGCCAACAGCTATTTATATATCACCCGCGCCATGGATTATTTTGATGTTTCCGAACGCGCCGGCGGCAATCTCTCAGCAGCTTTCGCCGGGGTTAAAAGTTCATTTCTGGTAGTTTCATTCACCAGTGACTGGCTGTTTCCGTCAGCCCAGTCCCGCGAGATTGTCAGCGCGCTGGTGAATAACGATATTGAGGTAAGCTTCTGCGAAATTGAATCCAGCTACGGACATGACGCTTTTCTGCTGGAAATAGATACATTAGGCAAAATGGTGGCGGACTTCATCAGAAACCGCCATCAGGAGTGGAAACATGGTAGAAAAACTTAAACAGGAATTAGCTAAACGGCCTGACCTGCTGGCCATATACAAGCTCATACCGCATAACGCCAGAGTGCTTGACCTGGGCTGCGGCAACGGCATTTTTCTGCGGCTGCTGAAGAAGGAAAAAGACGCAAAATGTCTGGGCCTCGAACTTGATCAGGAATCTATTATCGAATGCATCGACAATGGTGTTCCGGTCATCCACAGCGACCTGGATCAAGGGCTCAAATTCGTCAATAACAACTCGTTCGATTATGTGGTGCTGAGTGAAACGCTCCAGGCGGTGCACCGACCGGATCTGCTGATTAATGAAATGCTGCGGGTCGGCAAGCAGGGGCTAATCAGTTTTATCAATTTCGGCTATCTGCCGTCGCGCATCCAGTTGCTGCTTAAAGGCACCATGCCGGAAACCAAGACTCTGCCAAATCCATGGTATAACACGCCGAACATTCATCTGGCCACAATCATAGATTTCCGTAATCTCTGTCACATGCTCGGCGTAAAAATCGTTAAAGAAATTCCATTAGGCCGCGGCGACCACTCTTTCGCCAAAGCCATGCCGAACCTCTTCGCCTCCACCTGCGTCTTCGTCATCGCCAGACGGTAAGGGCAGGAGTCAGGAGTCAGGAGTCAGGAGTCAGGAGTCAGAATATAACCTGAAACCAATATCAATAACCAATAACCAACACGGAATATCCAATATCCAAGGGGAACAGCCGGGAACCAGAAGCAACAGACGGGGAAGAACATCCAATAACCCGTCCCGCCCTGCAGGATCCCGCAAGGCGGGAGAATATTCAATATCCAAGTAAAAAATAAAAGCCGGAAGCCAAGTAGGCCAGTTTCGCCGAAACTGGCTCAAAAGGCGGTTTTGGCAAAACTGCCCTACCCAAGGCAGGAATTTTTAATAACCAACAGGGAACAGCCAGAATTCAAGAGTCAGGAGAGAATAAGACAAATTACTGGTAACTGCTGAAAACTTTAGAATTTTAGAACTTTAGAATTTCAGAACTGTTTTACTGGAGGGTTATGCTCCGTCATAACCGGGATTTTCGAATTAAGAATTTAGCTCCGGCGGAGCGACATATTGTTACAGATATTAAAGCAATTAAAATACAAAAGCTAATGTTCTTGTACCCCGATAGTATTCTGCGCCGCTTGCGAACAACCATTATTGCATAGCATCATGCTTTCCGAAATACTGCGCACCGGCTTGAATGTACCGTCCGACTGCAAGCTCAGTTCCGCTTCCATGGAGAATAAGATGAATTTATTCTTATCAAGGAACTGTTGTATTTCCGGGGTTACGTTCTTCACTGTCGGCACCATCAAAATGAACGGGGTCTGGAGCGAAAGGTAAATCGAACTTATGGAGTCAGTCAGCGTTGATGTCTCATAGGTTAAATATACCTCCGTACCGGAATAGTCGCCGAGATGCCAGACATGCTCGTGTTCAATCCGGCAATCTGCTGAATACTTAATCTGCAACGATACACAAATCGCCTGATGCAAAGCTTCACGGCGCAATGCATAAATTAGTATATCCCGAAACTTGAGCTGAATTGGATCAGCGTTGTTCTGCGGGCATACCGCCGTGATGTCAGATGGGGAATGTTCCATGACCTGCCGCGGATAACCTTGTTCACATGGTGCAGGGCAATTCAGCAACTTGACGCGGCGACCTTCGACCATTAAATAATGAGTGTAGAAAGTGTTAAAGCGATGCCAGCCCATCAGTCCGGACTGCCATTCTTTCCAAGCAGCCTCCTGCTCCGGCAGCTCCTCTAAGTAGTTCCGAGAATCTTGTCAGCCATCCCCTCTCCTCTCCTCTTCAGTATCTGAAACTGCTATTTAAAAGTTGTCAGGTAGTTTTTGTATTCGGTGCGGAAGTCCGCCCAGATTTTTCTAGCCTGGGACATGCTGCGGACATACGGATCAAGACACAGTGCCTGAACAGCCAGGCTGTCATTGCCCTCATGTGCAGCCTTAGAGATCATCTCGTGCAGCGTAATCTGGCGGCGGCAAATTTCCATTGGTCCCATGGGCAGTTCGCCGACATAAATACTGCGGACATGACCGCCGACAGCAATACCGGGAACATCAACAATCGCATCGGATGGCAAATTCGAGATCGCGCCGTGATTCACAATGTTAATCGCATCAAAATAGGTTGGGGTATTCGTTTCAAGCGCCATGATCACCTGGCACGGTTTTTCCGCGTAATACGGATGGTCATTATTCACCGGGAACGGTGGTTTCGTATATTCCTTGCCTAGTAACCGCTGTTTTTCCAGTGTATGAATCTTTTTATTCGCCTGTTTTTTATATTCATCAGCCAATGACTCATATTCATATTTTTTCCACTCGGACTCCTCCCAGAAAAACGGCAGATACTCGATAATATGGTCATCGTAACCAACCGGATACATATTGAATGTATTCATCGTTTCCAGCGTGAACATTTGCGGTGGAACGGAACTGAAGCGTTTCTTCCAGTATTTGGAGTGTCTTACTTTGTCCAGAAACTCCTGCATACAGCTTTCGCGAGTTCCCTTCTTCCTGATATCAAAGAGCCAGTTCAGGTGGTTGATGCCGCCGGAAATGACTTCCAGTTCACCAGGCTGCATACCAAGTTGTTCAGCGATCACCCCGAACGAACCGTGTACCTGGTGGCAGAAACCAAGTGCTTTTATCGGCGAATAATTTTTGAAGTAGGTGCACAGTATCGACATCGGATTAGTAAAATTCATCAGCCAGCCGTCCGGACAGAGTTTCTCCATATCGGCTAATATTTCCCTGAACATGCAGATATTGCGCATGGCGTGAATCATACCGCCGGGACCACCATTCTCGCCTTGTACCTGATGTACACCATGTTTAGCCGGAATGCGCAAATCTTTCACCCAGTTGGCATAACGGTTCATCTCGCACGAAGTAATGACATAATCACAGCCGTCAAGCGCTATTTTCCGGTCAGTCGTTGCCTTAAGCATAACTTTTATTTTTTTACTTGATTTTAAAATACCGGCAACCGTCTCTTCTGCGACGCCAAGCCGTTCCGGGCTGATATCCTGCAACACGAATTCGCAGCCGTTAAAAATCTCGTGCTCAATCAACTCTTTCGCCACGCTCATGACAAAGCCGGATCCGGCTCCCAGCATCGAAATCTTCAGTTTTTTATTTCTCATTTTGTTCAATTTCCTGTACAAATTTGTATATTTATAAATTCTTTTTTCAAATGTACCAATTATATACCCGCCCGGTATTCTTCTGCCATGTTTTCTTGCGGATGCCATCGTATAATTTCTGCCCGGGTACCAATAATTTCAAAGGCATATCTACAAATTTTGAGTGCAGAACGTCCATCATGGCAATGCCACCAGGCCGTTTTGGATTATTGGTATATTGCAACAGCATCAATCCGTTAATCTTCTTCAGGCGATCAGCGATATGAATGGATGAACATTCCAGATGCATCCATGATTTTCCGTTTCTTTATCAACGGTATAATTTATGACAGGCCGCAGGAATTCTTTAAACATTTCCGCTGAATAATTAGTGCTGGCATCAGCGGTAAGAGCAAGCTAATTGTCCATAGTCCAGAACTACTGCCATCGGATTTACACAGAGATGATCGCCAGAAGGAAGATCGAGTCGTCCTTCCATCGTTCGGCAGTCTGATTCTTTTTGCAACTTCATATTCATGTTTCCCTTTACATTAACCTGAGACAATTGCAGAGTTCTGAATTAGCAATGGTCACACCATCACTTACTGTCAAATTTTAAGGCGGCCTGTAGCACCAATGCTATGATCCATGACGGGTTCCACGGGTTAAATCCGCCTCGCCAGTCTTTTATGGAGTAAGGTCCCTGATAATAGTTCGTTTGATTGAATTGCTCCCCCTGTTCTCCAGGCGTAGGATATCCCCAGTGCCCGGGATATTGTGCGATCCCATGCGTCCATGCGTCCATAACTCCTTTGCCTATTTTTGTGAATGCCTCATCCCTTGTAATTTTTCCGAAATCATATATCTCGTAGGCAGGGAAAAATACATCCAGATGCATATTTTGGACGCTGACCCCGGGCCAGAAAACTGAATTAAAACCATTCTTGCCGCAGACGCTTTCATCCCTTAACTTCACATCCCATAAATACACATAAGTACAAATCCATTCGGCAGCAAGCCTGGCATATCCAGCAAATACGCTATTTCCGGTCAACTTTAAGGCGCGGTACGCCGCCAGGAAAAAGTATATCCCGGATTCCTTATCCTCGCATGAAGCGTCAAGCGTGGCCCGGCTGAACGGGTGCTCCATGGTTTCCCCGAACAGCTCATAATATCGTTTCAGTATTTTAATTCCCCTCTCCGCCAATTCCGCGTTCCCTGTCGCTTCCGCGGCGGCGATGAGCCCGGCGACACACGATGTGCCGCCGGCGGTAATAAGGTTTTCATTCGCCCGCCCGTCCGAATTGAAAAACACGGGATATATCCCGTCTGTAGTAAGGCATTTTTCAGAACAGAGGAATCTCGCAGTATCTGTTAGCGTATCATTCCATGAATCTTTAACCTTCATGTTATTTTGCCTCGACAGTATCACGCAATCAGCGAAATTCGCAAGAGATTCTCCAGCCATTCTGCTACTCAGCAGTGCTGTCCTTCTGCCGGCGTCGGCATACCATTTCTTGTCAATCAAATCATAATAATGATATTTCATGCCGGAAACACCTGGGAACTCGGGGGCCTTATCGAAGCAATCCATTACGGTTGTGCCTTTATCCGTCAGGGATTTATCATTATCCCTGAGCCCAAGTTCAAGTGCGCACCACGCTAATCGCAGAGACTGCCCAGTCCAGCCAAACAGGTAACCGGCCCTGTAATTATAAATATTCCCTTCTTCCGGCGTACCTGGCAAATGGGTAAATCCGCCGAATTCATGATTCCCCCGCCAGCGGCTGAGCAACGCGTTCTTTTTCAACTTAATGGTTTCCGCGATTGAAAGAACCGGTCTGGCTTCCGGTTTGAATAAATCCATGCCCGCTCTGAAGATTCTACTAAAGCCTCTTCCTTCATTTTCAACCCCGCAAAAGTCTATCACCATTCTCTTTTCGACTGAAAATCCAGGACGCAACTCCAAGTAGCCGCCAACGGGATATTCTATCATCTGGTTCTGCCTGCCGTAAACCACATCTTTATAATTGTTGAAGGCGAGGACACCGCTGAGACAGACAATATCGAGATTCTGTCTGTTGTGAACCCCGCCAATCGACCAGCAATGTTCGTCTGATATATCGGATGGCATCGCGAAAAAAGTCAGGCTGGAAAATTTCCCCAATTCCTTCCATTCGACATTGACCGCCGGAATCGGCAGCCGATGTTCCTCAAGAACAAGTGAGTAATCGATTTCTTTATGTAGATGAGGGATCAGGCGCTCCGAGGAAGAACCAGGATTGTTATTATAAATCACATGCGGGATTGTAATTTTTTCCTTATTGCCGTTTCCCGCAGCCAGCCGCGTCCCCAAAACGAAGTCAGCGATGGTTTTTTCTCCGTTACACTTCCATTTTCTGTTGATCCACAACTGCTGTCCAGTAAAACTAAAATTATCTTCAATAAGGAATAAATCCGTTTCCGCAGTAACTATGATGGAATTATTTTCAATGACGACATCAATGCTTTTGAACTTTGAGTTTTTCAGGCGCCATGGCCTTCCGATTGAGTACGGCGTGAATTGAGAATACTTAGTCTGAACGGATATACCGCTATGTCGCAAACACAACTCCAAATCGTTAACTTGTTTTTTAATAGAAAGTTGACAATCAGATTCAACGCCGGCCAATTCATAATTCATATTTCACCATTTTAGATTGTTCCATTCCTGGTTTCTGGCGCATTCCACTAGAGGATCGACAAATTTCTTATTGTTCCATCCCAGCCATATTTTCTCAAGATCACCATTCAGTTACTGCTTAAAAATAAATTTCCTGATAAGCTCAGATCCTGCGGCTCCCTTTGTGCCGGCAAAGTAGGGGTATTCCCAGCAAATAATTTTTTTGACAAAACTTGATACATTGTTGATTTGGGCCATTATACGCTCAGGCGCTGCAGGAACGAATGGTACAGCACCGCCAAAACTGCGCCTTTCAAAGAGCTCCACATTAGCCCATAATTTGATCCCTGAATTATCACAGATTTTTGCCCATGTATCCCAGGCTGCTTGCTGGATTCCCAGGTTGCAGCCGGCACAACCGATTGAATCTTGCGGAGCCATTATGTCAAGCGGCACTTTATTCAAGACATTAGACCAGCCTTCAATAATAATTTCTCCATTAAAGTCCCCGTGTTTTGTTGCCGGACACATGAGTATTTTATGCTGAGGTGCCAGGTTTTTCAACTCTGAAAAATAACGGCAGTAGAGTTCATTCAGAAACTTCTCCTTTTCGACATCACGGTTGACAGATACGGCAGTTTCAGGAGTAAAATATACGCCTTCGAATAGATCACGGTATTCAAGGAGTTCTTTTATGCAATATAATTGCTTGTTCACTTCAGCATTGACAGTTTTTTTATCTATGCATTTTGACCAGCCTATTGTGCATCCGTACCCGCCGAGATAAACGTGCATTCCGATCTTTTTTGCCGCGATTAACATTGGTTCGATGACCGGATATGTTTTATAAATATTCTTGAAATAATCAGAGCTGTAATATGCTTCTCCAAGTTCATGCCAGATTGACGCCTGAAAAATTACAGTATCGAGTCCGGCCTGTTTCATCTCTATAAAAAGCTCCGCCCATGTCCCGCTATTCCAGTTAAGCGTGGGGCATCCTGCATAATCCGGGGGATGCGCATATATGAAAGAGCCACTGACAGGCATCGGGTTTTTCAGAGGAACTATGAAGGTTTTCAGGAATTCATGATTTTTTACAATTGATAGATCCAATAACGGCCTGTTTTTTTCAGATGCCTGCAGCGATGGTTCAAAGATATTGAAATCATCTATTTTTGTAATTTTAAACACTATGCAACCTCTTAATAATTTTCACCACTTCAGGGAGTACCATTTTTGATCACGGACGCGT
Organism: uncultured Lentisphaeria bacterium; assembly: GCA_903863035.1. Taxonomy (GTDB): domain Bacteria; phylum Verrucomicrobiota; class Lentisphaeria; order Victivallales; family Victivallaceae; genus CAIPAT01. Next base: position 5,825 of record CAIPAT010000430.1, on the reverse strand, counting down.
TCTTTAAGAGGATCGACAAACAATTTATTGTTCCTTCCAAGCCATATTTCCTCAACATCGCTTTCAAGCTTGATCAAAGCGCTGAGGGCATAAGATGTCGTGCGATTGTTGACGCATGTTTCGCCGCCGCCGGGAAAGTCTTTCGGTCCTTCGTATCTGCCTTTGAAGGCCCCGTCAAGCCTGCAATCTCCAGTGTTGCGATACTGCATGGCAAGCAGTTTTTTCAAAGCTTTCTCCCCGGCTTTTAGTAGATTTTCGTCATCGTAGTATCTGCCTAAATCATGAAAATACATTAAAGCAGTCGGCACCGCCGACGGATGGGCACCATCGCAGAATCCACCATCTTCATCCTGATGGTTTGCCAGCCATTGAGCGTATTTACACGCAGCATTCCGGTATTTCTCGTCTTTGAAAAGATCGGAAGCGGTCTGCAGCATAGCCGCCCCGAAATCGTCATTGAACAGGTGCATGCTTGGAGTGACATCTTTCTGCCCGCTTTCCGCCGTCACATTCCAGGTGAATATTTCCCGTTCCAGAATTATTTCTCCATTGTCTCTGAAAAAATACTTCAGGTAGTTATCAGCAATGGGGCGCAAACCGAACTCAATATACCGGCAATCCTCGGAAGCCATGAAAAGGTCGTAATAAAACAGTCCGGTTCCGGATTGGAACGAGCCGCGGGCATAGAAGTCGGGAAATTCTCTTTCCATATAACAGGCATAGCGTGGCCAGCCGTCACACATGCAGTACTTCAAATGGAAGTCGCCAAACAACACTGCACGCCGCAAGTATTCTTCGTTACCGGTAAATTTATATAGCCAGACCAAAGCCCAGGCTGCGGTAGCCGCGTCACGCGGGGCAAATTCCATCGACTGCGGGGTCAATTCCCGGATTGCCCCGTAATAGCGCGGCTCATGCGGGTCCAATACTTGAAGTGACATCAGATAGTGCCCTGCATATTCCGCGGCCTCCAAATATTTCGCATCTTTGGTTCGGCGATAGACCGAAAGGAGGGACATAAGCGCCGCCCCCGTCTGCCAGTTCCCCGTGTAAATCAAACTGCCGCTGGCCTTGTCATAGGTTCGGATGAACCGCCCGCGGTTGGCATCTTGCCGATCTGTTACTTGATTCCGTATCTGCCATTCTGCGCATTTTAGCAGGCTCTCATAAACCGTTTGACTTTCTGTCATTTTCACTTAATCTCACCTTTGTCACTTATTTCCAGGATTCTCACGTTATCGAACCATACTTTCCCTGAAGCGAACTGAAGACGCAGATTAAGGAAAGCCGTAGCTTTCTCGCCATCCTTGTTCGGGTCTGGTGGCGTTTTGAATTCAATCGCCTGTTTTGTCCATTCAAAGGTGCCGGAATATCCTCCGACTGGCCAGAATTCGTTATATTTCCGGCCCGGCCATATGATGTTTACCAGAGCCCCGGAAGATTTCTCGGTCAGTTTTTTAATGTTTTCTCCCTTTACCCAAAAGGTCAACAGATATTTGGTGTCTGGTTTGAGGGATGGCAATCCTTGTCCTATGCCGGGCCGGTCATCCGGCTTGGCATCCGGATTGGTGATGCAAATACTTTGGCAGCCATCCTGATAAGTAGTGCTGTCAATGCTGATGCACGGCTTTTCTTCTGCTTTCGTCGGCAGATACCACGGGCCCAGCATCCGCCCCAAAATTTTACCCTCGAAACTTCCGTCCAAAGGCATCCAGTCGCTTCTGTCTTCTGCTTTATCAGCAGTAGGATCCTTTGGTGATATGGCCGACTGCTCCACTGCCATGAGTGGCAAGTGTACTAACGAGACGGTGATGATCAATCCGATAATACATTTCATAGTAAACTCCTTGTCCCGACGTTGGTGTTCCGTTTTATTGTGATTCATTTTTAAACCAGAAATCCTGATAAAGATTGCAGGAAGAACGACTTCATGAAATCATTTACCCAGGGATTATTCCACTACTTCGTTAAGTTCCCTGATCCGCACGTCATCGAACCATACTTTCCCTGAAGCGAACTGAAGACGCAGATTAAGGAAAGCCGTAGCTTTCTCGCCATCCTTGTTCGGGACTGGCGGAGTTTTGAATTCAATCGCCTGTTTTGTCCATTCAAAGGTGCCGGAATATCCTCCGACTGGCCAGAATTCGTTGTATTTCCGGCCCGGCCATATTATGTTTACCAGAGCCCCGGAAGATTTTTCGGTCAGTTTTTTGATGTTTTCCCCCTTTACCCAAAAGGTCAACAGATATTTGGTGTCTGGTTTGAGGGATGGCAATCCTTGTCCTATGCCGGGCCGGTCATCCGGCTTGGCATCCGGATTGGTGATGCAAATACTTTGGCAGCCATCCCGGTAAGTCGTGCTGTCAATGCTGATGCACGGCTTTTCTTCTGCTTTCGTCGGCAGATACCACGGGCCCAGCATCCGCCCCGAAATTTTACCCTCGAAACTTCCGTCTAAAGGCATCCAGTCGCTTCTGTTTTCTGCTTTGTCCGAGAAACGTATGCGTCCAAATTTGGCCAGGTCATGGAATCCACTTTTAAGGAACGGGCTCCATGAAAAATATTGATTCTCTCCCTTGTCCGCATTGAGTATATTGCGTGAACGGTTGAAATTGGCCACCCATGTTTCTCCTGGCTTTACCCCATCCGGACTTAGCGCCTTAATCGGGATGGCGATCTCTGCCGTCCAGCGTTCTTTCTCCAATGACGTCTTCACCTGCAAGTCGCAATTCCAGTTCAATTTGACATTTTCGCGCTTAAAGCCTCCTTTGCTATTGACGGCTGCGTCAGATACAGCACCACGGGCGTTCACCGTAAACTGGTAGTAGTTCTCACGGTCATTGGAAGGATTAAGGAAAACTTCCACCGATGCATCCTGCCAGACATCCTTGTCATCACGCTGGCGTTCAGCCAGTTTTAGCGCAGCCATTTTGGGTTCTTCACAGTCGAATGCAACATATAAAGTGTCGGGACTCCGCAAGACGCGCACCGCGGTCTTCTCCCGGGAAACCGCGCTGTCAAGAGGCACCAGATACACCGGCGGACATGCTTTCCATGGCTCATCATCAAGTTTGCCATCAACAACTATCGTGGCGTTGACCGGAGCGACATCAAGCACGAGATCGTCAATTTCCCGTTTAATACCGTAGTACGCGCTTCTGACACGTTTCATTTCTCCCAAATACTTGTCTCGGAAAAACGTCAGCCTCATTTTCGCGTCAGTATCATCGCCGGCTAGCTTTTCGGCTTCGCCAAACAGCGCGTCGAATTCCTCGAAAACCGCCGGCGTATAGATCGTATCCCAAACCTCACGGTCTGAACGCACCGCCAAAGACGGTCCCAGCGGAGTTTCAACTATATTGCCGGCAAACGACTTTGTCCATATCTCTTCAAGCCTTTCGAAAAACTTGCTCATGGGCTTGGCGGCGGTACCGAACAATTTGGACATGGAGTCAGCCAGCTGCTCATTAATATCAAGTTTTGAATTCCACAGATATTTATAAATTAAATAGCCGTTGGGAAACTGGTTGTGAAGTGCATATGAGATGTTGGTCTGCACATATGCGCCGTTAATGAATGGCACTGTTTTTTCATAATACTCGGCGATTAAGTGTGAACTGACGGGCGGTACACCTTTGGGAATCCCGCCGGCATATTCATTCATGTAATTCCTTAATTCAAGATGCCGGCTGCACTTGCTGCTCCATTCGACAATAAGTTGATGATCGTCTTGTCCCATTTTAGTTCCCAGGCCCCAGGGGCCAGTCGGACACAGTGACACATAGATATTATCAGGTAGTTTCACGTTGGGAATAGCCCCGTAATCGGCATAGGCGGAGCAAGTTACGAATCCTGGAATGTTTTCCTTTTTTAACCGGTTCGCAATATCGGCAACCATGCCCCAGATCAAGTCTGTCTGCCGATTATTTTTCCAATAAGGCCAACATTTGTCACAATGACACCAGTTCCCTTCGCCCAGAGCGTCCTGAGGTCCAAGATCAAAATACCCTTGGAAATGAGCGGATAAATCCCATCCGAATTTATCACTTTTCCCAATATACACGCCCCTGACTTTTGCGTCTTGACCAGTCAGATATGATTTTGCGTCCTCGAATATTTCCTTGCGCAACTCCTCATTGCTGAAGCAGAGATGTCCGCAATGCGTCTCTGAACTATCGGTGGAGCGCGTTCCATCAGCACGCAACGCGAAATATTCCGGGTGAGTTTTTTCCCATCGCTTAATAAACCCACGGCGCGAGAGTCCGTGAGAATTCGGCACATATTGCGTTTGTATGCGGTTTCGCAGACTCATGATAGTGAGCGTCTCAGTAATATCCTTTGGTGACTGTTCCTCATACCAAAACAACTTCGCCTCCCGGTCACTGAACAGTGATATACGGCGAGTTTGGCAGTCCGGCTGTTCATAGATGTTCATCTGCGGCACGTTTAAATTTTTTGTCTTTGGTACGACTGTTCCATATTTTCCGGGAAAGAAAAAACGAGCTCCGGCAAATCGTTCGAGAAAATCATATACGCCGAATAGCGTTCCCCGTTCGTAAAGCATGCCCCACAAAAAACTGCCTCTTTTCGGGTCTTTGGTTTGGTCGTCACGGCCGGCGATGACAATATCCTGACCGGAGGATTTGATTACAAATGCATCTCTGGGCAAACTCGCGACATCAATATTCATTTTTTTTGCCAACTCGCTGTCGCCAAGAAATATCGCCGGAATTTTTCCACTTCGCTGATCGACAATTTTAAAATCCGCACCAGTGGCTTGATCAAGAAATATTTTAAGTTCCTGTGCCGCAAATGTGACAACCGGACAGGGCTTCACGCCGATGACAATCTCCGCGCCAGCCTCGCCGTTCTCCGCCAGGTTGATCATTTTTGATGAATCAAGCGAACAGCGATGCCTGTCAACTAACGGAATAGCCTCCGCTGCGAATACGGCGGCAAACAAGTTAAAAATAACTGTGACAGCGATAATAAGAGATAATTGTTTTTTCATGTATTTCCTTTTGTATTAATTCCATATGCCGTTAAAAAATGTAATGATCAATATTTATTGCTCGAATAGATATGTTGCGCCAGAACCGTAAAGAATATTGAATTTTGCTGGTGATACATGAAAATCTGCCCATAAAGCATTGGCTTCATTCCGATGACGAAAATCTATGGACTGTGTAACAACTGCCGATGTTTTAAAAGGGTAGCTGTTCACGCTAAACATGCTTGGCCATCCCTCTTTCCCCGCCAAAGTACTAAGTGCATCAGCCATGTAAAGTATTTGTGATGGTTTTTTCATTCTCCCTTTGCTCATCATATAACCTGACCCCCGGTATAAATAAGCACTTTGTCCATAACTGGCATGCAGATAACATGTTGTTGAATCAGTCTCATTAAACCGGCTTATCCGGTAAGTATCTGCCGGGCATGTAAAAACAGTCTTTTTTTTCTTCAAATCTGCAAACGGTATTTTAGTGTACGTCTGCAAGTCGGAATAAAAAGTGCCGTTACTTGCAAAAGAGGGGAAGTAGCCATTCCAGTCAACTTGATAGAAAGCAACATACTGCCCGACTTGCTTAAGATTATTAGTGCAGAAACTACTTCTGGCTTTATCCCGGGCTTTATTCAGCGCCGGCAGCAGCATTGCAGCCAGGATTGCTATGATTGCTATCACGACCAAGAGTTCGATTAAAGTAAAACCTCTAAGCATCAACGAGTTGCGACTTATCGGCTCTGCCTCATCGACCAAACCGTGCGTGCGGTTTTCCCTCACACGGCTTTCCCCCTGTTCTTCTTCGTTTAGCATTCGCTTAGTT
>CAIPAT010000429.1 GCA_903863035.1 uncultured Lentisphaeria bacterium | reverse complement strand
TGTCGGCCATGACGGTACATTTGAATACGATACCGTATTGACCCCATGGAGCTTCATTTTAATCAGAGAGGAATAATGCGGCTGTTTGATTCCGCTAACCGTCAGATTATTTGAAATTTCATAGTCTTTTAATACCTGCCGCAGGTGCGCGCCGTTTCCACCATCGCGAAAATATTCTCGAAGGGTAAGCCCCCGACAAGTCCATGACACTGAAGACAGCGCACGGTTTTGACAAATTTGATTTATTTCTTTTCCGGCGCTGCTTTCCAGTTATGCGGCAGCAGTTCCGCCAGCTTCCGGAATGGATGAGAATTGATTCTGGTGAGTATGTCTTTCAGATATTCGTGTGGATTGACGCTATTGCTTTGCAGGTGGCGATGAGGCTCATAAAGATGGCGGCGGTTTCGCCGCCGCGTTTGCTGCCGACGAAGAGGAAATTGCGTCTTCCAATACAGACCGGGCAGATAGCCCGTTCGGCTACATATCCTAACATTAGGATATTTTGCCGAGCGTGACTTCGGAAGGACTGTTATCGCCAGAAAAATCAGCTTCGGCTCTCAGTCTGACAAAGGAAGAAAAACAAGAAGCGTCTTGATGTCAATACTACATACCGCACAGAAAAACGGAAGAGACCCCGCTGCCGCATTTGAAAATATACTCAACGCAATACAGATGGGAAATAATACAAAATTGATTCCATTGCTGATGCAAACACCTTTTCCGCTGGCACCGCGTCACTGAGCCATTACCCGGACGGCTGGTTCAAACCCGTCCGGAGTTGCCGCTTTTTTCATAAATTTGCCCGGAGATTCCTTAACTGTCTTGTCTGTATCCGGGTTGAAAATCTACTCTGAAGAGCCATATTTATAGGATAATTAAAATAATACGGGGACAGTATGTTTAAAAACCTGGTAAGTATCTTCAGTTTGCTGTTAGCAGCAATTCTAGTATCCTGCACAACTCCGCCGCCGCAACCGGTTCCGCCGCCGATCATACTGCAGACTCCGAAAACGCCGGAGCCTGTTCCAGTCCCCCCGCCGGTTCCGCCGCCGGCCTACAAACCGCCGGTTACATCATTTACTGATGCCGCCGAAATTGAGAACGCCGACTCTCCTGCGGAAAGAATTGTCATGGCTCGACGTTCCGTACTGGGTTTTTCTCCGCTGAAACAGCGCCTTACCAAAGAACAGATTAATGAATGCATGGATATACTTTCCGATACATTGATGATGGAGTACGAACTTTTTCTGCGTCCGTTCAGTCCGTTTGAAACAACGCTGATCATCAAAATGCAGAAACTGGAGCTTCCGATTACAGTCAGAACCAGACTGGACCTGCTGCGCGGCTCGCTGAAAAATCAGGCATTGCTGTCGTTACGCGAAGCGGGGCGGCGGGGCATGTACCCGGCAGTTCCCGCGATACCCGGCGTTGAAGATAAACTGCTCGGCGGTTTTGACTGTGTCCTGGCGTCGGCAGGAACAACTGACGGTAATCCCCGTTGCGGCGATGTAATAATCCGGCTCAAGCAGCCGGTCAAAAATATCGGCTGGGCAACTCCGTGGAACGGACTGGATTTCATGGCAGGCCCCCGTCAACTGGTCAAGAAACAAAATCCTGCGGACATTTACGCCCAAGCCGACAAGGGGCAGGAGATCAAAGTTGGATTCGACGATTTGAATCATCTTTCGCAATATGTCGTCATCGGCAAAGACTGGAACCGCGCGCTGGCATATCAGACGATACTGAATCTGAGAAAAATATCCGCGTCAAAACAATCTCCGGTAATACTTGAGAAAATCTTGATTGAAGCTGCGCCGAATGTCTTCTGGCAGACGCTGGCTTCTGAAAATATCTGGTGCAGCCTGGAAGCTAAGTTTCCCGGCAGCGTATCCGCCGGTTATTTTGAAAGCATTGAAGTCAATGAAAAAGATCTGCCGATAGTTCTGGCCTGGCCGGAAGCCGCCCCTTATAAATCAATAATCCGCGGAGTTCCGGCAAAGCGCTGAAAGAGTCATTTTTCGGATTCCGTCATGGCTTTCGCCCAGTCGGAGAGGGAATTGTCCCGTGCTCCCATGATTAATATAATATCGTCTTGTGCGGCTGCCGCAGAAAGATACTCTTCAGCCTGGAGCCGGTTCGGAAAACTCAGATAATGCTTTTTCCCTTTGCGCTTGTATTCAGCCACTACGTCTTCGGAAGTGGGTTCAAATGCACTGGTGCCGCCGGCATAAAACGGCGGCAGAAAGACAAAGACATCCTTGTCGGTCAGAACTTTTTCCAGCGCCGGCAACAATTCCTTGCGCATAAAGCCCAGCGGTCCGAACCCGTGCGGCTGAAAGACCGCATAAACATTGCCCTTGACCAGCTGCCGGGCGGTAGCGATACTGGATGCTATTTTCTCCACGTTATGAGCATAATCATCATAAACCTTAGCTCCGGAGGGCATCCGGCCGGCATAATCGTTACGCCGCCATACCCCTTTGAACATCGGCAGCGCCGGAATGCTTTTTTCTTTCGGCAGCCCAAGCATTTCCATCATAGCGACAATGGACAGCGCGTTGGCCGCATTGTGAACTCCCGGAATCGGCAGCACGATTTCATGTTCATCGTTAATCACCGCATTTATGCCTTCATGAGAGCATTTATACGAAGTAATATGCCAGTGAATACCTTGCTGGTACGGAGAAACGGCGATATCGCCGCAGAAAATCTTTACATCAACATGGCTCAGGCAACTTTTATCAATCATATTAAACACAGTTTTTTCGATCACAACGCCTTTTTTAACTTTGCGGATGAAATCGCTGAACACGCGGGCCAGTTCATCTTTAGAATAATGATCCGTACCGATATTCAGAATCAGCGCATAGTCAGGCTCATAGTCCAGCAGACTTTTGTCGCTTTCGTCGGCCTCAAAAACAAACATGTTACCGGTCCCGTGATAGTAATTGCCGGCATTGACCGGCGTACGGAAGCGATTGCCCAGTCCGCCGTTCAAAAAAGACGGGTCCATGCCTTGCAGAAACATGGTTTCCGCGAGCCATGCGGTTACAGTAGTCTTGCCGCAACTGCCGGCGACTGCAATCTTAGTAACCCCTTCCAGCGATGCCATGGCCGATGCCAGTGCAGACGCACGGTGGATCCTGGGAATATTCGCTCCCGCCTTGAAATCAGGGTTATCCTCTTCAATTGCGGTGGAATAAACCAGAAAATCCGGCGCGGTCTTTTGAATGTACGAGCCGTCCTGCGGGAATATCTCGATCCCCTGTGCAGTCAGCGCGTCAAAAATTCGCTTATTCTCCTGACGGTCAGCCCCGCGGTCACTACCGGAGACGCGGAAACCGGAAGCCGCATACATTTGCGCCAGTCCGCTCATTCCGATTCCTCCGATACCGATAAAATGCAGTGAGGCCCCCGGCTGAATATTAACCATCGCGGAACTTTTTGATAAATCAGTCATTTCTTAATCTCTAATTGGAGTGTCATTATTTTTACTATTTTTCTCTTTTTCCACTTCTTCAAGCAATTTGGGGTCCGGCTTGACGTCAAGATAACGCAAAGCCCGTAATGAAATATTCTTGAAATACGGGGCCGCCACCGCGCCGCCGTAATAACTTCCTCTGGGTTCGTCAACCGTCACCAGCAGCACAAACGCCGGATTTTCAGCCGGCACAAAGCCGATGAACGATGAGAAGAAATTGGCATGGGAATACTGGCCGTTAATGAATTTCTGGCTGGTACCGGTTTTACCGGCGACATTGAATCCGGGAATCGCCGCGCCTACGGCAGTACCGCCTTTTTTGGTAACCAGTGACATCATATTGACTATTTTTTCCGGAGTGGCAGGATTGTTAAAGACCTGAAACGGTTCTTCGATGGACTTTTTAATGACTACTCCGGTTTCAGTGTTTTCAATACGATCCACCAGACGTATTTTACGCAGGTTGCCTTTGTCCGCCAGCGCACAATAGGCACGTACAAGCTGAATCGGGGAAACCCCGATTCCCTGCCCGATCGGGAACCGGGAGATCGAAAGAGGGTCCCATTTATTCAGCGGCCGGAATATCCCTTTGGTTTCCGGGGTGACCGGAATGCCGGTGGAAGCGCCAAAGCCAAATTTGCGCAACACCAGATGAAGCCGTTGTTCGCCCATCATAATCGCAATTTTTGCCGTGCCGATATTGCTGGATTTCTGCACAACTTCATAGACAGGAATAGTTGCCATGCGGTGCGAATCACGCAACACCTTGCCGGCATAAGTCCATGAACCGTTTTCACAGTTAAACATCGTATTGGGATTGATAACCCCGTAATCCAGCGCCCCGGAAATCGCAACCGGCTTCATCGTGGAACCCGGCTCAAACACATCTTCAGTAATCCGGATACGCCAGTTGTCAGGAGACATGCTTTTGCGGTCATTGGGGTTAAAACTTGGCCGCTGCGCTATCGCCATGACATTGCCGGTCCCGGGGTCAACCATAACCGCATAAGCCGCCTTCGGACGCCATTTGGCGACAAGGGCGTCAAGCTCCTCCTCCAGAATAGACTGAAGCGGTTCACTGATGGTCAGATAAATATTGAACCCGTTCTTCACCTTGTCCGCTTCCTGCAAGCCGTAAGAAAGCGGAATGCCGTCCCGAGCCCGTTCAAACCGTTCAGTCGCATCGGATGATTCCATCTGTTTGTCAAAAGTCTTCTCGACTCCGATGACTGGAACATCTTTGCCCTGGTCCGGCATAGTAAATCCCAATATATTTGACAGCAGCGTACTCTTGGGATAAAAACGCCGGTAAGTATCCGTAAAAACAATACCTTTGAGTTTATTGATTTTAATTACTTTCTTAAGATCTTCCGCTTCTTGAAACGGCACGTTGCCGGCGATCACCACAAAGCGGTTTTTTACTTTTTCGGTCTTGCCGTCAGGGAGTTTTCTAACCCGGAATTTCTGAGCAAGGCGGGAATATGCTTCGGAATAACTCATGTCCAGATGATTGGCAAAAATTCTGGCGGCTTTGCTGCAGGCCGGTTCATCTCCGGTAATCTGCGGGTCGGCGATAATATCAGCACATGGAATGTTGCCAACCAGCAAATTCCCTTGTATATCGAAGATTTCACCGCGTTTGCCATGAGTGGTTTTTACGGCAGTATACTGTTTTTTTGCTTTTTCGTAGAGTTCTTCGTGGCGCTCGATCTGGACTTGATAAAGCTTGACGGCAAGCAGACAGAAACAGATGACGGCCATTGCGGCAACCAGCTTAATCCTGATCTTTATGGAGTCATTACTGGTCAACATCCTTCATCCTGTTCCTCCGCTAAAGAGTTTAACGCTGCGAGAGCATTGCCGTTTTGCGCTCTCCGGATGTCTTTTGCTTACCGGCAGGATCATAGCTGACCGTCAGACTCTGCACTTGAAAAGGCTCCGGCATCCGGAGTGCAAGATTGAATTTCTGTATGCGGTCTTTTATGTTGGGCCAACTGCTCAATTTTTCTTTTTTCAGTTTGTAATTTTCAATTTCGCGGTCAAGTTGCGCGATCTGCTTGACCAGTCTGTCCGCTTCGCGGTCTTCCGCGGTCGCCCGCTGATCAATGCTGATCCTCAAAGTGGCAATACCAAAAACAAAAGCCATCACTATGATCATATGAAAAACAATACCGAATTTCAACCACATCGTCTTCCGTGTAGTGTTTTTCTTACGGCTTTTGTTCAGTTTTATGCTTCTAGCTTGTATATTCATAAGAACGTTCCTATTTGTGATTCGCTCTTAACATTTTATTTAAACCTTTTCCACGGCCCGCAGCTTTGCGGACCCTGCCCTCGGATTATCCCTTAATTCATCTTCCTTCGCGGTAACCGGCTTCTTCGTCAGCAACCTCAGTTCGGCATGATGCTTGCACATGCATACCGGCAAACCGGGCGGACAGATGCACTCTCGTGCAGCGTCTCTGAAAAAATTCTTCACAATCCGGTCTTCAAGCGAGTGGAAGGTTATCACTGCCAGGCGTCCTCCGGGGGACAATACTTTCATTGCCGCCGGCAACGCGTTCCGGAGTTCTTCCAGTTCGTCGTTCACGGCAATGCGTAAAGCCTGAAAATATAGCGTCGAAACTGGTAATTTTCCAGCTCGTGAACGGCCTAAAACCGTCTCGCAAAACTGGGCGAAATCGAGTGTTGAAGAAAAGGGTTTATGTATCCTTCTCTCAACTATCGCTTTAGCCATTTTCCAGCTCTTGTCGCACTCGCCGTATTCCCGAAAAATTTTTTCAAGAATTTCTGCTGGTTCATGATTTAAAAACCGGCTGGCAGTGTCAGGGGACCGTTGATCCATGCGCATATCCAGCGGGCCATCCAGTCTTAAGGAAAATCCACGCTGCGGATCATCGATCTGCGGCGAGGATATTCCAATGTCCAGCAATACCGCATCAACTGAAACCCACCCAGACTCAGTTGAAAGGTCTGCCAGATCACTGAATTTACCTCTTGCGAGGTGGATACGGCTGGCGGCGAATGCGAGTTTTTCCCCGGCCCTCTTAAGGGCATCGCCATCACGATCTATCCCCAACAGTTCTGCCTGCCGGTTTTTTTCCAATATCAAACAACTATGGCCGCCGCTGCCGAGCGTGGCATCGATCACCCGCATCGGCCTGTCGTCTTCGACGGCCAAATATTCAAGCACTTCGCGGTATAGTACCGGAACGTGTCTGAATCCGTCACTTGCAGCTTTAAACTGCTCGCTGCTCATTTAACTTTTCTTGCCGCCGCCGAGATTCTCGAGCAGCCGCATTAAGTCGCCGCCATTTTCGCCTATCATCTTCTGGAATTCATCCAGATATGCGTCGTCATTTGCCGCTTCCTTGTTCCAGAACTGCGGCGCGCACAGCTTGACATGGGTGAAAGCCCCGACCATTTTGATCTGTTCGGCAATGCCGACCCGGTCCAGCAGTTCGCGGTCTATCTTGATCCTGCCCTGTTTATCGCAGCGGCAGTCTCTTACGCGCGAACCAATATGCGCCAGCGCTTCCTGAGCGCTGCGGCTCGCAAACGCGGCTTTCCGCGCCGCCGCGAGAAAGTCTCTGAATGATTCAAATGGCAATAACAGCAAATCATTCTCTCTACCCGGAAAAAGAATAAGCCGGGTCTCGCCGTCTTTCCGTCGCCATTCGCTGGGAATGGAAACACGGCACTGGGAATCCAGAGCATGCTCGTACTCGCCGCAGAAGAATAATTCTTCCATCTCCACCCTCGCGCTTTCTGTATTCACCTTTTTTACCCTTTTTATCCCTATCCACTCCTAAATTATAATAAATCCATCCTTTTACAAGCAAAATTATTGAAAAAAATTAATTTTTTTCAATTTTCTTTGTTTGAGCAGAAATACCTGCGCATTATTAAAGGAATATCTGCAATATTTCCGGAGATAATCACATAATCAGACTGTAAAACTGTTGAAATAGTTGATAAATGATTTTATGCTACTATCCGTCATATTCTTGTTTTTTTAGAAAGATTTTCATGCGGCCATTTTCATAAGTTTCTAATTATGAACATGAAAAATGCTCAGCAATGCAGTGGCAAACTTTCGTCACTTTAGCCGTCAAATTGAAGTTCCGGAGGAGGGATGCAAGGGGGAACCCGGAACTGTCCG
>CAIPAT010000428.1 GCA_903863035.1 uncultured Lentisphaeria bacterium | reverse complement strand
TGTCGGCCATGACGGTACATTTGAATACGATACCGTATTGACCCCATGGAGCTTCATTTTAATCAGAGAGGAATAATGCGGCTGTTTGATTCCGCTAACCGTCAGATTATTTGAAATTTCATAGTCTTTTAATACCTGCCGTAGGTACGTGCCGTTTCGACCATTGCGAAAATATTCTCAAAGGGGGTATCGCGGCCGCACTGGTCGCCGGTGGACAGGATGAAACGGCCGCCTTCTTTCGCGTCGTCAATTGCCTTTTTTGAGGCGTTGATAACATCCTGTACCGAACCCTTAAGCATTACTTCAGTGGTGTGCAGATTGCCTTTCAACGTAAGTTTTTTGCCATAAAGTCTCTTCAATTCAGCCAGATTGCAGTCGCCCATCGGCGATATTTCCAGTGGATCTATCACTGTCAGAAAAGTCTCTTCGGCCATGATTTTGACCAGTTCCTTCTCGGGCCCGCAGGAATGGACATGCGTAGGAATGCCAGCCGCTGTCGCCAGTTCAATGGCCCGCTTTACCGCAGGAAGCGAATATTTACGGACAAATTCCGGAGACTGGTAAATCATGGAACCGGAACCGCCGACGCATATAAAGTCGGGCTTTACATCCAGGCTCATCAGCCAGGCAAATTTACTTTCAACATCCGCCATCCGCTTTTCAACTTGAGCATCCAGTTTTTCGGGATTGTCGTAATAATCGAAAAGCATTTCAGGATTACTGATCATGTTGGTGGATATCATAAAAACACCGAGCAAGCCCTGATCTCCGAGCATCGCTTTCACTTTTTTTAAGCCTTCCGGACTGCGATCAACAGGCTTTACCCCTTCCAGCGGCTCCCATTCTGGCGGAACCAGCGGCAGTTCCAGTTTATCCAGAGACACATTACCTGTTGGCGGGTCACCGACCGGATACACGTTAACTTTATCATGCCAGGTTATTCTGCCTGACTCCCGATAATATCTTCGTGTTACGATTTTTTCCGGATCACGGCAGATTATCGCAGTCTGCCAGTCATGTTCTTGAACGGTATTGTCCGGAAAGGCAAAAGGAAAGTAGCCGTCCATCATGGAATCAATATTAAAGAACTTCGCACAATCAATGTAAGCTTCCCATATCGGCGGATCGTTATACAGATATAAATCCCAAAACGGCTTACCTGTGCGTTTTGCGGGGATCATATTGGAAAAATCGGGGGCAACCGGCACACAATCCGGAATCTCGCCTTTCAGCACTTTCAATAGACGTTCTCTGGATGTCATATTCAATCTCCAATAAATTTATTGTTACTATACTTGAATATAATTCGTTTTTATGATATTTTCTTTCAATATATTGACTAATTAATTTAATTTTGTGACTTTATGAATAAATTAAAATGGAATGACCTGAGCAGGGACAACAACTGGCTCCATCTGGGATTTATATCTGCCGGAACAATCAGCGGCAAAATGCACTGCCATGATTTCTGTGAGATATTCATCACCGCCGACAACGGGCTTATTCACTGTATCAACGGACTGCAACATGATTTACCGGCGAATACCCTGGTACTGATTCGGCCGCAGGATACACATTATTTTAAAAGTACCAGACAAGCTGCACCTGATAAAGAAATCTTCATGAACCTGGCATTTCCATCAGAAATAGTCGATGAAATGCGCAACCGGCTTTTTTTCGATGACCATGATTTCTGGGGGGGCACGAATATGCAACCAGCATCATTTATACTGATGGAAGATGAAAGAAGGCGATTATGGAATGATGCGTTGAAATTAATGCAGGGTAAACGGACTAGATTTGAACTGGAATGCTTTCTGCTGAATATGCTTCAGACGACAGGTTCCGGTAAGACCGGCAATGAAATCAATGCTCCTGCCTGGCTTCAACAGGCCTGTGTTAAAATTAAAGAACCGCAGAATATGCGTAAAGGTCTTGAAAGATTTTATCTGCTTTGCGGCAAATGCCGTGAACACATCAGCCGGCAGTTGAAAAAAAGTTGCGGCATCAGCCCGGTGGATTTTATCGCCAGGCTCAGAATCGAATATGCTGCAAGGCTGTTGTCAGATACCTCAATGCAGCTCCATGAAATCGCGGCGGAATGCGGCTTCGAAAATCTCAACTACTTCTTTACCGCTTTCAAAAAGCACTACGCCACGACTCCAAGGAAATATCGCTTACGCACCCGGGGGGGCAATCGTATAGTATAAATAACCCGAAAAACCGCATTCTATCAAAACAAGTTTTATTGCTCCGGCAATGCCGGGTTATTGCCAGGCGAGACGATATACTCGCCGGATTGCAGGATTGCAAACAGCGTTCCGGCATCTGGTTTGACCACGGCATTGAACAACCCTTTGCCGCTTTTTTCTTTGATACTCCATTTGCCTGTTTCAAGATCGCAAAGTAACACATGGTATTGCTGCCGGCTGGACGGTACTTTCAGTTCCATCGCCGATTTTATGGTGGCGGTATTGCGTGAAAAACTTACAATCCGGTCTGCAACTGCAACCACAATGTTTACCTGACTGTTCAGTTGTTCTGTTTGCAGCGGCGGCGCTTTACCGTCAGCAATCTGCATGACCGTTAAAAACAAATCTTCCCGGCTGGCAACTTTTGGATAAATTACAGTCCGCCAGCCGGCGGCTTCCGGCAGTGCGGCAGGAGCCTGGAATTTGCGTCCGAATACAGTATTGGCATCGTTGCCGCCGCTGGTCGTTATTTCGCGGTTGGATGGTTTCGGCAATAAAGAACTTACGATCAGTTTTCCCGGATTCTCCGGCTGAATACTGGTAATGACAAAACCGTCGGTGGTAATCTCCGGTTTCTGATAGGAATTTATCTGCCAGTATTTTTTGAATTCAGGTTTGACGGTTGCCAGCCGGTCAAAAGTGATCAGTACGCCCGGCGAATTATTCAATCCTAAATTTAAGAAACAGAAACTTCTGGTGTATGAGGAAAGCTTGTTGCTATAAGCAGCGGCAAGATCAACTTTCAAGTAGCTGAACAGCGGTTTTTGCAGGTCAGGTCCGAAATCCCGGGCAAGTATCTTGCCGTTGGGCGAATAAGCGCTCAAGACTTGCTGCCCGCCGTCGTTGCCCCTGCCTTCGGAAAATTTTTCCGCCGGATCAAATACCAGCATCAAATTATGCGCAATCGAACGTTTATTAAAATTAATATCATAAGGAGTGCCGTAGAAACAATATAATCCGAGATCAGCGGCAAGCATTCCGCGGTAATATATTTGAAACGCCCCGGCGTCAAGATGCTGGTGATTGCCAAAATAAGTGCCTGCTCCTTTCATCTCTATTACGGCATCAGAACTGTTACGGTCAAAACTCCAGCCGGTCCGGCAGATCATTGAACCTAGCGGATCAGAAAAGTAGCGGGTCAGCGGCAGCCGGTCAAGACTGCTTTCCGCTTTCAGCGACGAATCATTCAACAGGAGAAACAACACTGCATTTTTCTTAGCCCAGTTCATACCGTCCTGCCGGATAAATTCGCCCTTCAGCAACGGGTCATTGCTGTAAGTATAGTCTAAAAATGCATTGAACGCGTAACTCCAGTATTTGCCGCTCGTAAAAATGTCGCCGTCCCGCAGCATTTCTCCGTCCGGAATTCGCATATAAATCCAGAAATACGGTACTTTTTTCAGGTCAGCGGAAAATATTTTTTTTCCGCTCATCCGGTAAAATATCCAGGCGGCGTATACATCCCAGCCGAAGCGGTACGGCCCGTAACTGCCGCCCTGATTATGCCGTCCGGAACGGTTGTCTTTATTATGCCCGGGAACTAACTCCTCAAGTATCCGGTAACTGCACAATTTATACGGTTGCGGATCTTCGCTATAAATGGCAATGCTCATGGACAGCAAATCGCGGGATAGCTGTGCTTCATTGCCATGTCCGTTAATAACTTGCTGTTTGAACGGCGGCCAGCCGATTTCCATGTCTTCCGCCAGCCGCATCATATTAGCACGGATAATCCGTTTTTGATCCAGCGACGCGAGCTCATAACACCAGTCATAAACCAGCGCGGACGAATAAATGAGAAAACCAATTTTCCGGCAGACATCAAGCTGGTTGCCGAATTCCGCTTTGCTAATGTAATCAGCAATCAGTTTTACAGCTTCCCTGCCTTTGGCTTTATCATTTTCCATCAGACAGACAAACGCCTTTTTGACCGCGATGTCCAGTGCTTTCTCATCTTCGAAAACCCCGATTATTTGCGGACTTGGCTTTTTTGATTTAACTTTGGATTTAGGTGGCGGCGGCGTGTCTGTTTTGAGAACATAAGGGTTGGATGCCTCTTTTTTTAATGATTCCCATATCTCCTTGTTTTCACCTACTGTCAAATTTTTCCGGACTGATTCTAAAGTCTGCTGCGTAACCATTAAGCGTGGACGGGTGGCAGGCGGAACAATCGACGGGTTGTATTTTGCCGCCGAGTCCGGAATTCCATGAATCCGGACCGGCAACAATTCCAGGCGATCAAGCGTTACTTTTTCCGGAAGCCAGATTTTGATGTGATGCCGCCCGGCGGTCAAGTCAGCCTTTTGCAGAAGCTCTTTGCAAATGCTTAAATCCTTCCACGGCGAAACAACGACTTTCTGTCGCGGAGTTTCACCGTCAACTGCTATCCATATATAGCAGTATGCGGCGTCATCGGTTGCGGCCCAACTGAACAAGTCAAAACGTCCGGCAGCTGGAATATTAAATTCATAAGCGATGTCCGCGACTGCCGAAGGTTTATAAATATCAACAAGCTGTCCTGACTTCAGAGCAATGCCTTTGCCGCTGGAAAACTTCGGCTGATCAATGATTTCCAGCCGTGACGGCTGGAAATGCCCTGCTTCAGCTTCTATCAGGATTCTCGCCGGCGCAATTGCCGGTGTTATTTTTTCAGCAGCGTTTCCCATTAAGGCGATACTTAAAACAGTGAAAATGATTTTACTTTTAAAATGAAACATTTTGCTCTCAATAAATAAATGTTCTTGGGTAAAAATAATCTCATCTCGCTGTTTTGCGAATAATGTATGGAACGATTCAGCGGGAAAACTTCTTAAAAGCCTGAAGTTTTAGGGCACAAAAATATTTTTCCATGTTGCAACTGAAGCGCAACGGGGTAAAATTAAAGAGATATTAAAATAAAGGTTGTTAAATGTTTACGGGATTAATTGAAAGTACGGGTAAAATCAAGTCGAGAACAGTTTCCGGCGGCGCTGGAAAACTGGTTGTCAAAGCGAAAAAAACGCTGCCTGAGCTGAAATTTGGCGAAAGCATCGCAGTCAACGGCGTCTGCCTGACTCTGGAGCAGGAACTTGCCGACGGCTCTCTGGAATTTCACACTCTGGAAGAAACCCTAAACCGGACTAATCTCGGCAAAACCGCCATCGGCGGTATCGTAAACCTGGAACGGGCGTTAAGATTGGGAGACCGGCTCGGAGGCCATATGGTCAGCGGTCACGTAGATACTGTTTCACCGGTAATCAGTCTGAAAAGAACCGGCTCCGATTATGAATTGCGTGTCAGCCTGCCGGAACAGCTGCGGCCGTTTCTAGTTGAAAAAGGCAGCATCGCGGTAGACGGCATCTCCCTGACTCTGGTTGATGTGACAGAAGACGCTTTTTCGGTGCATCTCATTCCGGTAACGCTGGAGGAAACCGCATTGAAATTCCGCAAAAAGGGCGATCTGGTTAATTTGGAAGCCGACGTGATCGGCAGATATGTGCAAAAACAGCTTTCGATAATGAAGACTGCTGATAAACCGTCAAAAGTAACGCTGAAAATGCTTAAAGACTCTGGCTGGTAACAGGATATTTAACCATGAAATTCGGAATAAGTTTTTTATATTGTCCCGCAGGCGCGACGCTGCATACTTTCAGATACGATCTGTTTCCAGGGGCGGAACTGCCGGAAAGCATGATGAGCCCGGCAATGAGGCCGGAGGGAATGGACATGCTCAATTTTAAAAAAATCCATTTCAGCGAACTGATGCCTAACGGCGTTTCCAGAGCGATTGTCGCGCAGGGAGAAAAAATTAAAGCCGGATTCAAAGAGGAAATGCAGCGGCTGATTAAGACTGCCGCAGGCTTGAATGCCGGAACTATTTCGATGGAATTCGGAATTGAAAATGCCTTAACAGACGACAACTATCGCATGGAACTGATCCGTATGCTGCGGACGATCGAACCTGATTTATACCGGCATAAAGTAAAATTGCTGCTGCCAGTAAGAATCCCTCTGCTGCCGGCAATGACGACAGAAGACTATCTTTCGCTCAAGCGCGAACTCATGTGTCCGGATATTCATTTTCTGATAGATATCCATCCGCACGAACTGGTCGGCAAGAGCGTGAATCTGCATGAACTGTTTCACTGGTTGAAATTTAACATTCAGACTGTAAGGTTTTTCTATGAGCCGGAAACCGGAAACCGGCTGGTGGAAAAGCTGTTGACTCCATGGCTGGATTGCCTGAAAAAGATTTTTTTTGATGGCTGCGTGCTGTTGTGCCCGGCCTCTTCAAAAGTTGATGTGTTTGAAACGGAAATAGCATATCTGGAAAAACTGGTCGGTGAATTGAATAAAAACAGTAAATCCGGCGCATAGAATAATTGATTAAAATATTTGAAAGGAACCTGTCATGTTAAGGTTGGGTGTAAATGTTGACCATGTCGCAACTGTCCGTCAGGCCAGAAAAGCAAAATATCCCAGCCCGGTCGAAGCCGCGATAATCTGCGAGCAAACCGGAGCCTGGGGCATCACCGCGCACCTGCGAGAAGACCGCAGACACATGGTGGATGAGGATATGGTGCTGCTGAAACAGAAAATTTCACGACTGAACATGGAAATGGCCGTAACTGATGAAATGCTCAAAATAGCCTGTTCGCTGAAACCGCACAGCTCATGTCTGGTTCCGGAAAAAAGGCAGGAGTTGACGACTGAAGGCGGTCTGGACGTCGCAGGGAATTCTGGCAGGATTACCGAAGCGGTTAATATCCTCCATCAGTCAGGCATTATCGTCAGTCTGTTTATAGACCCGGACAAACATCAGGTCGAAGCCGCGCAAGCATCCGGCGCAGAGTATATTGAAATGCATACCGGCAGATTTGCCGATACAGCCGGAGCGGAGCAGCGCAAGGAAGTGGACCGTCTGATCAGAGCGGCGGAACTGGCAAACTCCATCGGTATGCACGTCAATGCCGGCCACGGTATTGACTATGTCAATATTCAAGGTATTCTTGAAATTCCTTACCTCAAGGAACTGAATATCGGACACAGCATTGTTGCCCGTGCGGTTATGGTCGGCATCGGCCAGGCGGTAAAGGAAATGCTTGATTTGATGAAGCCATATAATAAATAATAATATCAGCAAAAAATGGGGGGGATTATGCCTGTTACACTGTTGCAGAATATTCTTGAAAAAGGCGTAAGTTCCGATGCGTCGGATGTTCATATTAAAGAACATTCGCCTATTGCCTACCGCATTGACGGGGATATGATCAGCAGCGACTTTATCCCTGATGTGGAAATGCTCGAACGCTTTATTTCCCAGGTCGCCAACCCCGATCAGATTGAATACTTCAAAAAAACCGGCGACCTCGATCTCTCTCATTTCGAGGACGGTGTCGGGCGTTTCAGGGTGAACGCTCACCGTCAGCGGAACATGCTATGCCTGAATTTCCGTTATGTAAAAAATAAAGTGATGACCTTTGAACAGCTCGGACTGCCTCCGATACTCACGCAGATTTCAGAATATCCGCGCGGCATTGTTATTCTTACCGGTACGACCGGCTCGGGCAAGTCAACATCGATGGCGGCAATGCTGGAGCATATTAACAGCACGATGCGCCGCCATGTGATTACCATCGAAGACCCGATAGAATATGAATTTGAAGACAAAATGTCTTTCTTTGAACAGCGCGAAGTCGGGCTGGACACGATTTCCTTCCCCAGTGCGCTGAAACATGTGCTGCGGCAGGACCCGGACATTATCATGGTCGGTGAAATGCGCGACAGAACCAGCTTTGAAGCAGCATTGCAGGCGGCGGATACCGGCCATCTGGTAATGACCACCCTGCATGCTTCCAATGCCACGCAGACTATCAACCGCATCCTCGACTTTTTTGATCAGGGTGAACAGCCAGCCATCCGGGAAGCGCTGGCCTTGAATCTGGCGGCAATCATATCACAGCGGTTGATACCGAAGGCCATTGGCTCCGGCCGCGCCCCCGCCTGTGAAATCATGATTAACACTCCGATGATAACCAAGCTGCTTCAGGAAAACCGTCTGGAAAAACTGCCGATGGCGGTTGCCGCCGGCCGCAATGACGGCATGCTTACATTCAATCAGTGTCTGTATGATCTGGTGGATAACGGGATTATTACGGAAGAAGACGCGCTGGAATCATCAGACAATCCGGAAGCGCTGAAAATGAATTTCCAGGGTATTTTCCTTTCCGCCGGAGATAATCAGATTATCGGCTGACTGTAGTCAGACTTGAAAATTAATCGTCATTGCGCCTGTTCAGCGACAAAATCAAGCTCAATAACTGGGCCATGGCTACAGCGGCGGATGCGACATAAGTCATGGCGGCGGCATTAAGCACTTTTCTTGCAGGCTCCAGTTCATCTTTCTCCAGAATATTACAGGAACCAAGCAGGCTGAGTGCCCGGTTGCTGGCATTAAATTCAACCGGCAGCGTGATCAGATAAAAAGCCACCGCACAGGAAAACAGAATTATCCCCAGATGCATCAGCACCGGTATGTGAAAAAAGAATCCGCCGATAGCCATCCATGGCCCCAGCGTGGACCCGATATTAGCGACTGGAATTAGCGCTCCGCGCAGCCCCAGCGCGGCATAACCGACTTTATGCTGAATGGCGTGCCCGGTCTCATGTGCCGCGACGCCGAGCGCCGCAACAGAAGTGCTGCCGTAAACAGACTCAGACAACCGCAGTGTACGGCTGGACGGATCATAATGATCGGACAACTCACCGGCCACCGCTTCCACCGGAATGTCAGTCAGCCCGTTGTCATCGAGAATCATCCGTGCGACTTCAGCACCGGTCAGCCCCCTGATATTGCCTTGCTGACTGTAACGGCTGAATGTTGATTTTACTTTGAATTGAGCATACATAGCAAAAATAAAAGCCGGCAGTACCAGGACAATATCATAAATAGTTACCATCATTAAACTCCTTATTATTAATTATTGAATGCATAATATAAGTTGAAAAACACATAAAATCAACAACGGCGATATGTGAAAATATCGGTACGCTGCATTACTGCCGGGGGGCGGCAATTACGCCGTCCTGAAGATGTACTACTGAATCCGCGAGGGCGGCAATTTTATGGTCATGGGTGATCATAATGATAGTTCTGCCATTCTGTTCGCTATGCAGTTCCTGAAAAATCTGCAGAATTCCAGCCCCGGTTTTTGAATCCAGATTGCCGGTAGGCTCATCGGCCAGGATCATATCAGGAGAGTTAATCAGTGCCCGCGCAATCGCGGCGCGCTGCTGTTCGCCGCCGGAAAGTTCCGCCGGATGGTGTTTCAACCTGTCTTTCAAGCCGACTCTTTCCAGCAGAGCTTCCGCTTTTTCGACCAAGCCGCCATGAGTCAGCCGCCCGAGCATACCAGGAAGCGAGACATTTTCCAGTAAATTAAGTTCCGGCAGCATGTGATAGGCCTGAAAAATAAATCCGACGCGTTCGTTGCGGAAGCGGTTAGCCTGCCTGCTGCCAAGTTTTGAGTACTCGATACTGTCGCAGACAATCCGGCCTTTATCTGGCTGTTCCAAGGTGCCAAGCAGATTGAGCAGCGTGGTTTTGCCGCTGCCGGAGGCTCCGAGCAGTGCGGTCCATGAACCTTTTTTCACCTGTAAATTGATGCCGTTCAGCACTTGGATGGTCTTTTTTCCCATCCGGTAGCTTTTATGCACATCCGACGCTTCGAGGAAATATTTGGAATTTTCTTCAGTCATTTATGCTCCTTATTCACGCAAAGCTTTTGCAGGGTCAAGTTTAGCCGCACGCCAAGCCGGAATCACCCCGCCTAGCGTACACAGCAGTATGGAAACCACTACGATAAAAATGATGTCGCCGGTAACGATATGCGCCGGAAGCTCATTAAAATAGTAAAATTCCTTTGGAAAAAGCTCCTGTCCGGAAATTTTAGAAACCAGGCGCAGGATGTCATTGCGATAATAAACCACCCCGACGCCCATGATAGTACCGCAAACGCTGCCGATAATTCCGACCAGCAGACCCTGCATAACAAACAGACGCATGACGGTACCGGAAGACGCTCCGATCGCTTTCAGCAAGCCGATTTCACGGGTTTTCTGGACGACAACTGTGATCAATGTATTAGTGATGCTGAATGCCGCCACCAGGACGATGAAAACCAGCAGAAAAAACATCATATTTTTTTCTACCGCCAGCACACCGAGCAGACGCTGGTTGATCTGTTTCCATGTATACACCCGCATTGACGGAATTTTCCGGCGGATGGCTTCGGCGGATACTTCGATCTGCATCGGGTCCTTAACCCAGCCGTAAACGCAGTTTGCCGCGCCCCATGGCAATTCGAACAGTTCATCGGAGTCTTCCAGATTCATAAAAAGGATGTTCTGGTCAAAGTCATATTTGCCAAACGAATACAGCGCGGAAACTTTAAATTCTTCAGGCAGATAGATGTCTTTGCTCTTGGCCATCTCAAACGATCCGTCTTTTTTCACGTCAATCATTCTAGCCAGTTTGGAAGGAGAATGTATCAGGATTTTGTCGCCGATACCAACCCGCAGTTCATCCGCGATGGAGGAACTCAGGATTACTTCATTTTTTGCCAGACTGTATTTCCCGGCAACGATAAAATCCTTAAGTTTGAAAGAATCTTTGACCTGATCCGGATTAAATCCGATCACTGCTTTAGGCACAAATACCTTATTTTTCTGAATGAGCGCCGGCTGATTGACGATGGCGGCGCCCTCGCCGCCGACAGACTTGATAGCTTTGAGTACAATTTCCGGTTCCCGGATGCCGCCGAAGTCGTTATAAATTTGCAGATGGGCGCGGGTTTCCAGCAGTTTGTCCCGCATCAGGTCGGTAAAGCCGGTCATAACCGCCAGGACTACGATCAGCACCGCTACGCCAAGCGTAACTCCGATAATCGAAATACAGGTAATCACTGAAACAGTATTGCGTTTCGGTTTCAGGTAGCGCCGCGCCAGAAATAATTCAGTCCGGATATTATTAATCAATTTCAAAAGCCTTTATTTAAATTGAATGTTTAATATAACCCTTTTAACGATATTTTAAAACAGTTATTGAAAAATCTGTTTTTGGCATGATATTTATAAGTTGTTTTTATTATAGATAAGAATTCGGAGCATAGATATTTTGAAAGCGATAAATAACGGATCCATTATGAAAAAGACCGTAACGAAACCTGAACTGCTGGCGCCTGCCGGAAATCTGGCCTGTGCTCTGACCGCTTTTGACTGCGGCGCCGATGCTGTCTATGCCGGCTTGAGCAAATTCAACGCCAGGGAACGCACCGAAAACTTTTCACTGGAGGAAATGTCAAAACTTATCGCTTATGCCCGGCTTCACAACCGAAAAGTCTATGTTACCTTGAATACTCTGATTAAAGAATCCGAACTGCCGGAGCTGGTGCAGTATCTTGCTCAACTGGCGCGCTTGCAGCCTCACGCGGTCATTGTACAGGATATTGGAGTGCTGCGGATAATACGCGAATATTTCCCGTCATTGAAGATTCATGCATCCACTCAGATGGGGTTTCACAATTCTCCGGGCATTGAACTGGCCGCGGAACTCGGCGCTTCCCGCGTAATTATGGAACGCCAGGTAACGCTGGACGAATTGCAGAGAATAGCGAAAAAGTCGCCGCTGGAACTTGAAGTTTTTGTCCATGGCGCACTCTGCTGTTCGCTTTCCGGCCAATGCCTCTTCTCCTCCTGGATGGGCGGCTGGAGCGGCAACCGCGGCAAATGCAAACAACCCTGCCGCAGACGGTTCTTCGGTCGTTCCGGCAACGGATTTTTCTTCTCCACGAAAGATCTTTATACATTAGAGATGATTCCGCAACTCAAGGAAATCGGGGTGGCGTCATTGAAAATAGAAGGACGCCTCCGCAAGCCGGATTATGTTATGAATGTCGTTACTGCTTACCGCATGATTCTTGACGCCGAAGGCGAACCGGACCAGGATTTGATCAAGAAGGCCAAAAATATCCTGACCAGTACTTACGGACGAAAATGGTCTGAAGGCTTTTATACCTCGAAGTCTGCTTCCAGCCTTATTCAGCACGATTCGCTGGGCACTGCCGGCATGCTTTGCGGCAATGTTTCCGAAGTCGGGCAGTACGGGTTTAAAATGGAGGTCCTGCGCCGGGTGCACATCGGCGACCGCATCCGCATCCAGCCGCAATCCGGCGATGAAGGTCCTGCCCTTACGGTAACAAAGATGATGATAGACAACCATCCGGTAAAATATGCCGGTCGCGGCGATATCTGTTTTATCTGCTGCGACAAAGAAATACATGACCAGGGCATGGTTTATAAAATCGGTCAAAGCAGTGATGAAATGCTGCCGCGAATGGCGGCCCTGCCACTGGCTCGCGCCAGACTGGATTTTAAGATTAAAGTCTCCGCCGCAGGTTTTGAGATAACCGTCGCCAATGGTTTGAACAAGACATGGACGAAAGATATTCAACTTGCTCCGCCGTCAAAACACGCGCTGACCACCGCACAATTGATTGAAGAATTCGCAGCCAGCCGTTCTGACGTTTTTTCCCCCGGGAATATCTCCGCAGAAGTTGATGGCAATTTTTTCGCTCCTTCCAGCGTGCTTAAAGAAATCCGCCGTGAATTCTGGCAATGGGTGGAAGGAAATATCGCACCTGATGATACTTTCGGCGATATCGCTGTGGCAATGGAACGTTTCCGCCGCGACTATCTGGCCATGTACAAGGCATCTGTCCAGCATGAAACTGAATCCGTACTGGTTCGTCCTGACGGCTGCACTCCGGCCAAACGCAGCGGGCATGTAGCCTGCTCCGTGTTTGACGCCAGCAAAAAAACTGACGAAGCTGTATTGCCGTGTTTCTGTTCCGAAGACCGCCTGAAGGGTCTGACGTCCCGCATCGCCGAAGCCTACCGCATCGGCATCCGACGTTTCAGGATATCCTCGCTTTACGGGCTTAAGATGTTCAAAGACTATCCGGATATCAAGCTAATTACGTCATTTTCACTGCCGGTATGCAACTCAATGGCGGTTAAAGAACTGGAAAGATTCGGAGTCAGCCGCGTTCAGGCCTGGATCGAACTGGAAAGAGGCGAAATAGAAAACTTGGTGGCAAAATCAGTGCTGCCGGTGGAAATCTACCGTTACGGCCGCCCTGTCCTGCTGGCGACCAGAGCGACAATTCCGACCGACGGCCATATTCACGACATAAAGCACAACAGCTTTTCAGTCCGCCATGACCCTAAAGCCGATCTGACATATGTTTATTCCAAAGCAGTAATGTCCATCCCCCGCGTTCCCGGAACCGTAGACTTCTACGACCTCTCGAACGCCTACTGGAACGAAGAGGATACAGCAACGTTTAACTTCGACCTGGGTATGATGTAATTTATTGAATTTTATTTTGATTCGTTAGCTATACTTTACACGGCTTAAAATTTAAGAATAGACGGGCAGGATTGCGGAGCAAGATATTAGCGTTGTCATTTGAGAACACAATAAATTGTTTTAAGCTTAAAAATACCAAAACGCAAGTTATATGCCTATTCCCAACTGACGTGTTTTGGTCCTATTGAGATGGCTTCTATTTTCCCGTCAGAGTGCGTCCAAACTTTGGAACTTCTTCAGCCGTAATAACCCACGGGTCATTCAACAGTTCAGCAGCGCGTTTGTTACTGATGAGTGACCAGTACATGTTGCCGGCCGGACCGTTATAGTCTGACCACAATTTAAAATAGATTACGTTCGGCATAACCTGCTTGATCTGGCTGATCAGCATGGTAAGGTCCAGGGTTCCGCACTTGGTGGTTGTCTTGTTGTCGGGGCCGTATTCGGCCAAGGCAAAAGGTTTACCCAGTCTGGAGAGAATCATGGTAGGCTTTCCGCAGCAGAGTCCAGAGTGTCGTAGTACATATTCTAACTTCAACCGTCAATTTCTCGATTTCTACGGAGTTTCTACGACTGAATGGCGTAAAAAGAAAGAAGCGCCGGCATAGTTCAGGTAAACAGGAATTGCCGCTGTCCGCTGCCGCCGGGCAGCTGAAAAGCAGGCGTCGTCTGCCAGTTCAAACCATATTTCGACGAGGCTTTTCTAACCTCTTCGATTTCTGCAGTAATCTGATCCGGGGTTTTATAAAAAATGAACTTTCCATTTTTTTTCAGAAGTTGACGATTCTCGCGGAACAACGACCTGGCGTCGGCGACTGCACGGGCGGAAACGATATCAAATCTTTCGCACCATCCCGGTTTGTGCGGCAACTCTTTGGAACGGGCAGTAACTACTTCTAGATTGCGGATTTCAAGTTTCTCCGCCGCCAGTTCTACAAATCTAGTTTTTTTCGCAATTGAGTCAATCGCGGTTATCTTTAATTGAGGGAAGGCCATAGCCAGCGGGATTGCCGGAAAACCGGCTCCGCAGCCGATGTCAGCCAGGGCTAATGAAGCTGTCGTCAGTTCAGGAAAAAACATGGCTATCGCGATTGAATCTGCAATATGCCGGTCCCAGAAAGCCGACTCATCTTCAATCCTGGTCAGATTAACGTCCTGATTGGCAACCGTAAGCAGACTGTATAGATTAAGGCATTTTTCAATAAAAACGTCATAATCAGCAATATGACATTGAACGCAAAATAGTTCCAGCTCAAAACGTGCATTGATATTCTGCACAGATCACCCCCTTGTCAGGTGCATAATTCCGACAATCATAGAGTATCCGGCAAAAAACATAAAAAAGCCCGTTGCAACAGCCCGCCATAGTTTGTCTCTGGCGATCAGCCTGATAAAATCACGCAGTAAATGCGGTTTGGCGGACAGAAAAAGCCCGGCAATGCCGATAGTCCAGCAGATCAAGACCAAAATCCATGCTGCCGGAGTATGGAACGTGAAGGATTCATGCAGGAAATAGATAGCGCCGAGGATAAAAATACCGCCAAGTGAACGCGCAAAAAGATAATCCAGAAAAAGGCAGCCCAGCACAGTACAGATGAATACCAGCGGATAAAGCCATCCCTGCATCCAGTCCCATACTATCGGCGCGGCATGAGGCACGCACCAAAGCAACGCCAGAAAACCGATAATCGTCCCGGCTGTACGGTTCCTGGGAAATTTCTCCCAAAACGAAAGACTGGTCTGGTCCATCCGCTGGCACCATACTCCAATTACCGCAGCAATTACGGCAGCAGCTAGTAAGCCATAGCAATAAATATTATAATCTGTCACAATCATTAACCTTCTAAATGAATTTATCTGCCAAAACAATAAACGTTAATATTAGCATGAAAACCATGAACTGTAAATCAATGTTCCGAAAAAAGTGATAATGTTTCGGGTTTTAACAATACCGGACGGCAACGCAAACGATCAGTTAAATCATTTGCTGCCGGTTGAACAGTTCGGAGAAGAGTTTTAATTATGATTTCAGGCATCTACCAGAGTAAACCTTGAACGGTCAAGATTTACCCTGCATTCCGCCGCACAGAGACATGCTCCGACGACGGAACGATGAACGAGATTACCGGGCGGCCCAGAGCAATCCGCGAATTGCAATTTCTTTTGCTTCAGGACAGTTAAAATCCGCAGCCACATGTCCAAGCGAGCTGTAAAAGACGCGTCCTTCACCATATTTTCTTTTCCAGACAACCGGCATGACGGTTCCGTCAATCCATCCGGCGTGTTCACCGGAAAATGTGGTGACTGCCAGTACTTTATTGCCCGGATCAGTATGCATATAGTATTGTTCTGAATGTATTTTGAAATCTTTTATGCCGCGAGTAATGGGATCATCATGATCAATGATGTTGACTTCATATTCAATGATGTTGCCGGGGTGTGCCACCCACTGCCCGCCGGTCATCCACTGATATTCAGTATGTTCGCGGAAAGCATCGCACATCCCGCCGTGCCAGCCGCCGATCCCCGTGCCATTCTTGACAGCTTCCAGCAAACCGTCCGCCTGTTCTTTGCTGATTTTCGACATCGTCCAGACTGGAATAATCAAGGCGAACGATGCCATTTTTTCTTTGTCGGCCAGCGGCTCCAGCGAATTGCTGATTTCCACCTCTAATCCATGTTCCGTAAGCAACTTGGCAAATAATTTTGCGGTCTGTTCCGGTTCATGCCCGTCCCAGCCGCCCCATGTCATAAAAACTTTTTTATTCATAACTTCCATCTTTCTAATTAGTAGTTTCAGTTGAGAAAGAGCTTGCCGTGCTTCAGACCGGCCTGTAATGCCGCCGGCCGTGCGCAAACACTCTTGAGCGTAATATGTTTTCCCGCAGCGGATGCCTCCTCCAGCGAGCACATGACATCCAGCACATGAAACGCCAGTTCTCCGGAACAGCGGCATGGAATCTGCCGCCGGATGGACTCCGCCATATCGGCCAGTCCGATACTGCGCATGTTTTCCAGATATCCGAACGCCGGGACAACCTCTTCCCAGTCCGGCATGCCTGGTTTGAAAATCGAGATTTTACCGCCGAACCCGTTGGGGTCGGGAACGCGCATACTGCCTTCAGTTCCATGAATCTCGATATTGTGGTTAGTATGCTTCCATACATCGAAGCTGGTAACCAGGGTAATTACAGCGCCGGACACAAATTCCAGCAGTCCGGCAACATGTGTATTGACTTCAACTTTCAACCGCCGCCCTTTAGCTTTTTCAGAAGTGGCAAGCCTTGTGTTAAAACCTCTGGTATTGATGGCCGCGACTTTCCTGACCGGCCCCAGCATATTTACCAGCGCGGTAATATAATATGGGCCCATGTCAAACAGCGGACCGCCGCCTTTCAGATAATAAAACGCAGGAGCGGGATGCCATGATTCATGGCCGTGACACATCATGTATGCCGTGCCGGAAAGCGGGGTGCCGATGATGCCGTCGTCAATCAGCTTGCGACAGGTCTGATGGCTGCCGCCGAGAAAAGTATCCGGAGCACAGCCGGTATATAACTGTTTTTTTGCCGCCAGCTGCAATACTTCCTTGCCGGATTTACGATCCAGACCGAACGGCTTTTCACAGTAGGCATGTTTTCCGGCCTTCAACGCGAGTAGATTGATAGCAGTATGCGCCTGCGGCGTGGTCAGATTCAACACAATTTCAATTGATTTATCCGCCAGTAATTCTTCGACTGTCAGAATCTTCAAACCGTAAATCACGGCTTTGGCTTCCGCCGCCTCGCGCCATTGATCAGCACAAGTCACAATTTCCAAAATTTTGAATATCTGCGACGCTTTGAAATAAGCATCGCTGATATTACCGCAACCGATAACCCCGACTTTTACTTTTTTAGCCATTTTCACAACCCTGTTTATTGAATTAGATTGAGTCGCGTTATATTATTTATATACTATTTATTAAATATAATATTTTATACTGAATATAACAATGGACTACATATTCATTAATATGGATTATTCAATCAAAACAATAAGTACCAAACCAGGCGAACCGGAGGCTCTGTGAATTTAACGAAACATATTGCCGGAATAAAACGCAGTTTCAATACTGCGCCGCAAATCAACTCAGTCGGGTGGATGAGCCGGAAAACCAATCGGATCAACATGATTTTTAACTCATATAACTTTTCATTAATTCTCAACGGACACGGCAATTATCGCTATCAAGGCAAACTATATGAAGTAAACGCCCCCTGTGTGCTGACACAGTGGCCCGGCGAAATGATGGATTACGGTCCGGAAACAACCTGGGAAGAATTCTACATGATCTATCCGGAATCCGCCGGCACCGCTCTCAGGGAAAGAAAACTGTTCAAGGACGGCCTGTTCATGTGGAATATCAGCGAAACCAGGCATATTCCGGAAGCCGTTGAAACCGCCAGGCGGCTGATGATACAGCCGGATCACCCCGGCAATGCCGACCGCATCGATCACCTTTGCGAATGGATGGTGCTGGAGACCCTGATTGAAAGAACTGGCTTGCATACCGGCAAATACGAACGGCAAATCCATGAAACAGCAATGCTGATCACGCTGCATCCCGAAGATTATCATGATTTTGACGCAATCGCCAACGCAATGGGGATATCGACTGCCACTTTCCGTCGATACTGGCTGATGTATATTCAACTGCCACCCGGAGAATTTCTGATTGACCGCAGGATCAGAAAAGCGCGACGGCTGCTGACGGAAACAACGCTAAGTATCGGCGAGGTCGCCGCCCAGTCCGGCTTCAATGATCAGTTGTATTTCTCCCGCCGTTTCCGTCTGGAAACCGGCGTAACCGCCTCCGCCTACCGTCAGGCCAACAGTACCATGTTCTTTCATTCACTGCAAACTGGTTCCCGGCAGCCGCCTTCATTAAAAATATAATTATTCATGAAACAATCCTGGAATCAGACAAATTGCGTAATAAATAAATCTACGATAAAATTTGACTGAACAGGCTTACCGGTGTATACATACCACTGAATATCTTTTTTTATTTCGTTGAAACAAATGTGTGTTGAACCATAAATATAGAAAATTTAACCATGAAAATCGATTTAAATGGTCAATGGCTGCTAGGCGGACAATTAGAACAAGGGTCTGCTAAAGTAGAGAATTTAACTGCAACGGTGCCGGGGAATATTGAGACTGATTTGTTTGCTAACGGTATTATTGCAGACCCGTATATCAAAATGAATGCTAAAAAACTCCGGGATTATGAATTTTTCGAGTGGGAGTATTCGCGCACATTCGAATATGGCGGAGTAAATCGTAAAGTTGAACTGGTCTTTGATGGGCTGGACTGTTATGCGACAATCTACTTGAACGGACATGATATTGGAAATTGTCAGAATGCCCTTATCACTCAAAAGTTTGAGTCGACAAATGCGCTGAAGAAAGGCGTAAATCAGTTAACCGTAAAAATTCACAGCGCCAATAACATGTTCCGCAAATATGAACTGGATGCAATGGCGTTCAGCGCATACCCGTTCAATTATGAATCGCTGCGAGTGCGCAAGCCGGCTCACGCGTGGGGATGGGATATCACGCCGCGAATGGCGCTTGGCGGCATCTTCAGGCCAGTATATCTACAGGATATCCCCCCGGTACATTTTAAAGAGATATCGCTGCATCTGGCGCGACTCGAGAATAATACGGCAACGATGATGCTTAATTATCATTTTGTTACCGATCAACCGGTAATTAAAGATTTGGCTGTTAAAGTTTCAGGAGTTTGCGGAAACTCTAATTTCAGTACTCAAATGCCGGCGTGGTCAACTGCCGGAGTCATAAGATTTGATATCCCCGATCCGGCGTTATGGTGGCCGCGCGGTTACGGCAAGGCTAATTTGTACGACGTAACTGTGGAGCTATTTAACGGAGAAACGGTAATCGCCGTACAAAAATTTACTACCGGTATTAGGAAAATAACTTTAAAAGCGAACGAGGTCTGGACTGATGGGGAACAACCAGACTTCCAGTTTTATGTCAATTTCACGCCAATTAATATTCACGGCTGCAACCATGTTCCGGCCGATGCTTTACATGCCAACGATGTTAAGCGGCTGCCGGAACTTATCGGGTTGGCGGCTGACTTAAATTGCAATATGCTGCGGCTATGGGGCGGCGGGATTTATGAATCGCCGGTATTTTACGATTTATGTGACCAAAATGGAATCCTGATCTGGCATGATTTTATGATGGGATGCGCAGTTTATCCGCAGGATGATGAATTTTTGAAAGTTATAGAAGAAGAAGCGACACAAATTGTTAAACGTTTGCGGCATCACCCCTCGATTGCGCTGTGGGCTGGGGATAATGAGTGTGACTGCGTACCGTTTTGGGGGTTGAATTTTGACCCGAATCGGAACCTGATAACCCGTAAAGTATTGCCGCAAGTAATTTTACGACATGATCCGACGCGGGTATTTTTGCCAAGTTCTCCGTGGTATTCGCCTGAAGCAGTGGCCAAAGGCGCAGCAATTAATGAAAGATTTGATCCTACATTTCTAGCGCCGGAACAACACTTATGGGGACCTCGCGACTATTTCAAAAGTGACTTTTACCGCAATACCAAAGCCTCTTTTACCAGCGAGATCGGCTACCATGGCTGTCCTGGCGCCAGTTCGATCAAAAGGTTCATATCCAGCGACAAACTTTGGCCGTATAATAACAATGACGAATGGGATTTCCATGCCAGTAATCCATTTCATGGCGATAACGCTTCTTTGAACTATAGAACGTATCTGATGGCCGACCAGATTAAAGAGATGTTTGGTAAACTTCCTGATAATCTTGAAGATTATGCACTGGCAAGTCAAATCTGCCAGGCGGAAGCTAAAAAGTTTTTTATCGAGCTCGTCCGTTCCAAATCAAAAATGACCGGTATTTTGTGGTGGAATCTGATTGATTGCTGGCCTCAATTTTCTGATGCCGTAGTGGATTATTATTACTGTAAAAAGCTTGCTTATCATTACATCAAGCGAGTGCAGCAGGATGTGGTTGTAATGGTTGGTGATGCTGACAGCTGGCATCAAAATGTTATTGTTGCAAATGACTCCAATCAAGAGATAACCGGCCGTTATAAAGTTTGGAATAGCGGTAATAATGAAATTTTCAGTGAAAAAGATTTTGTTGTTAAATGTAATGGTAAAATTGTAGTAGACAGAGTAAAAGTTTGCACTACTGTCAAACGCTTATTGTTGATTTCCTGGCAGTTGAAAGATGGTAAAGCCGGAGTAAATCATACGGTCTGCGGTAATCCGCAATTTGATTTAGAGGTGTTTCGCAACGACTGGCTCCCGAAAATTGCCGGACTCGATAATGCGTTCATTGCTGAAAAGACCGGCAAGTAAGAACGATATCCGGAAAACATGTTTGTTTATTTCGCAATGACTTAGCCGGCGCTCAATGGAGTAAACTTACATTCTGAAAATATCCTTCATCTATAACCACATCTGTCCTAACAAAATAAACAACCCCGTCCAAAAGGGCGGGGTGTTGCTTAATCCCCCCATAGGCGGGTAATGCGCTTACCCTGGAAGGGCAAGCGAGTCGTTCCCCAATTCAGGTATTTTTAGTTATATTTAAACTGGTGCTGTTCTTGTTTACGCTCTTTCTTTTCTTGGTACTTAACGTACTTACGGATCATCTCGGCATCAAGACCAACTGTGTCAACGCAATATCCTGGCGTCCACAGGTGGTTACCCCAATACTTCTTGAGCCGAAGCTCGCTGAACATACCCAAAATCCTTATTGCGCTTCGTCCTTTCACTTTGCCGACAAAATCAGATATTGACAATTTAGGTGGAATCATTGCAATCAAATGTACATGATCAAACTGGACGTTCAATTCCACAACGTCGCAGTTTGACTGCTCCGTAAACATCCGAATGCAAATCTTGGCCTCATCACCAACTTTGCCGTCAAATATTCGATAACGATATTTGGGAACCCGGACGAGATGATACTGGCAATCATAATGTATGTGTTAATCTACGAAATATGCTCATTGCTATTTCCTTTCTCCTGGTCGCGGGAACGACTGGAGTTAATATCTGTTCAGTCAAATTTAAGTCAACTTTCAGGTAAGAAAATACTATCAGCTATGAAGCCATTAAATTGTAGGACAGCTGTGGTAAAAACATAAGAAATGAGTTACAAAGGTTCGACTAACGCAGTAAGGTGGCTACCCCGCAAGGATTTGAACCTCGACTAAATGGACCAAAACCACTTGTGCTACCATTACACCACGGGGTAAAATCCGGGGATTTAGAAGCAACACCCGGAACTGGGTATAAAAGTTAATCCATTTTAGAAAAAATTCCATTCATAAATCAAATTTATAAGCGAAATTGTCAGAAAAAGCAGTATATTGCAGTCTGTTGTTTTGATTTTTAAAACTGAATAGCTATCAGCCGGCGGTAAACCGGCAATAAATCCGGAGACGCAATGCATCCTATATTTATAGAAATCGGCTCACTGTCCATCAGATGGTACGGCATAATGGCCGCACTGGGCTTTCTGGCGGCGGTTCTACTTGTCAGCTATAATCGTAAAATTGCAGGGATGAACCGCGATCAGGCGACAACGCTGGTGTTCATCGGGGTATTTGCCGGCATCATCGGAGCGCGAATTGCCTATATCATCCAGTTCTGGGACAGCTACAAAAACAATTTGATGGAAGTATTCCGCATCGACCGCGGGGGGCTGGTCTTTTACGGCGGCTTTTTCCTGGCGATGCTGTGCATTATTTTATACTGTCGTAAAAACAAGTTCGACATGTGGCGGGTGCTGGACATCGTCGCCCCTGCCCTGGCCATGGGACACATGTTCGGGCGTATCGGTTGTTTCCTGAACGGCTGCTGTTTTGGCAAGCCGACAGAATGTTTTCTGGGGGTGGTCTATCCGCCGGGCAGTCCGCCGGACCACATGCACCATGGGCTGCCGGTGCATCCGGTCCAGTTATATGAAGCCTCGGCCAATCTGATACTGTTCGGACTTATGTTCTATCTGGTAAGAAATACTAAACGCGGCATTGCTACCGCCTCCTATCTGATCGCCTATGGCATGCTCCGTTTCATGGACGAATTTTTCCGCGGCGACCACATTGATTCAATAGCCGGATATTTCACCAGAGCGCAAGCCATCGGAATCATCCTGATTCCTGTCGGCATTGTTCTGCTCATCTATTTCATACGCTATGACAAAAAAAATAATTAAATTACAAGTTAAGGCGGAGCACGCCGGCAAAAGGCTTGACCTGCTACTGGCGGCGTTACTTCCGGACTGTTCGCGTTCGCACCTGCAAAAGCTGATTAAAAACGGCGCAGTGCGCTGCGGCGACGTTGTCTGCACGGCCCAGCGTTCGCCGGTAAAAACCGGCGAACGGATCATCGTCGAAATCGAAGAAGCCGAATCCAGTGCGCCGGTCGGCGAAAACATCGACCTGCCGGTGCTGTATGAGGATGACTCGATGCTGGTAATCAACAAGCCGTCGGGCATGGTAGTGCATCCCGGAGCCGGCAACCATACCGGAACCGTGGTCAACGCCTTGCTGGGCCGCAATCCGGAACTGGCGGATGAACTGGATATGGACGAATCGCGGCCGGGAATAGTGCACCGTCTGGACAAAGATACCTCCGGCTGTCTGGTGATCGCCAAAACCCCGCAGGCCCAGTTCAAGTTATCGCGTTCTTTCGCCGAGCGCAAAGTCGCAAAAACATACGCCGCGCTGGTCAAGGGCATTCCCGCCAGAAAAACAGAAACGATTGTCACACTGATCGGAAGGCATCGTGTCAACCGCCAGAAAATGGCTGTCACTGAACGCAACGGCAAAGAAGCAGTGACAGTTTTTGAAGTGCTTAAATCCGGGCAGATCGAAGGCATTCAGGCCAGCATGTTAAGTGTAAAGATTCTCACCGGCAGAACGCATCAGATCCGGGTGCATATGGCATATAAAGGGCATCCTGTGCTGGGTGATACCGTGTACGGAGACACCCGTAAACTAAAAGTGCCAAGACAGATGCTGCATGCCTGGAAAATATCCATTCCGCACCCGGAAACCGGCAAAATGATCTCTTTCGAAGCCCCCCTCCCCGGCGACTTTATCGCTGTCATGGATTCAATCACCTGAAAACAATCCTGAGCAAGCCGTAAAGCAAGGCCAGTGCCGCCATGCCACCCCATATCAGTCGCGGTTTCCGGAAGTCCAGGTAAGATTTGAACATAGTTGCGGAGAGTCGCTGATACAGCCTGAAAAACAACAATCCAACCAGCAGCAGCGAAAACGGGTTGAATTTAAACGCTTCAAGTAAATTACCATGCAGCAGCGCCGTCAACGCTCTGGTCATACCGCAGGAAAAGCACGGACAGCCGGTCAATGCCGAAAAAGGGCATTTCCATTCGGTGAGCAGCGGAATACAGCCCAACGCCAGCAGCGCCAGCAGAATTACCGCAATCAGGATCAGGCACAGCTCAATGCCGCAGCAGTTCAGCCATTCTTTAAAATTCCCGGACCGGACTGTTTTTATCTCAAAGATCGACACTTGACTCTCCATAACAAGTTTATATGAATATGCATGGTCTGAATGATTTTTTCAATTTGAATTTACCGCAGTCTGAAGTAACTTTTCATTATGGACAACATATTTCCAAAAACAATTAAGCATGTGGCGATAATATCTCCGGCAGGTCCCGCCGACAGGGCGCTAATCGAGTCCGGAGTTGCACTTTTGCACGGCTGGGGGCTGAAAGTAACCGTCATGCCGCATGTCTTCAGCGGCGCACTGGAAGTCTATCTTTCTGCATCCGTCGCCGGACGACTTGCCGATCTTCACGCCTGCTGGAACGACGACGACATTGATCTGGTAATCTGCGCCAGGGGCGGGTTTGGGGCGGCGCATCTGCTGCCTGAAATCGACTGGAAGCTGCTGCGTTCCCGTCCGCTTCCGCTGATCGGTTACAGCGACATCACCGCGCTGCATATGGCTATGTTAAAAATGCACGCGGGAATCCCGGTGGCCGCGCCGATGGCGGCAAAATTGCATGAAGCATTCATTAAGGATCAGTTCGCGGAATACACCGCCGGTTACTGCCGCGCGGCCATGCACGGTATGCCGATGGAGATCAAGAACCCGGAAGGCGGCAATCCGGCAAGGATTGTCAAACCCGGCAGTATCGAAGCGCTGCCGCTCCCCGCCAACCTCGCGGTAATGGTGACGCTATGCGGAACTGAATATTTTCCGGATGTGGCGGACAGAGTGCTGATTCTTGAAGATTTGAACGAACCGCCTTACCGCATTGACCGTTATCTGACTCAGCTAAAACAGGCCGGGATACTGTCCCAATGCGCCGGAATCGCGTTCGGTGATTTCCTGGACTGCGGAACCAATAATGAGTTGCAGTTGATTTTTCATAAAGCGGCGGAGGCAGTCAACGGCCCGGTCATTACCGGATTTCCATTCGGACATGGTCTGCCGATTGCTAGCGTCAGAACGGACCGCCGGATAAGGATTACAGAATCCGGCACAGTATTCATCGGCGAGTAACCTCCCATAGCTCCTGAATGTTTTATGTTGAATCCATGGGATCAATCTTTTAACGGACCCGGCGCCGGATCTTTCAATTGCTTATCCTGCCGGTAATCTGAATTATGCGGAAACAGTTTCCTGGCCATTTCCAGATTTTGTTGCGCTTCGGCTTCTCTGCCTAGTGCTTTCTGCAGAATATAGAGCCGGAAATAGATGAAAGAACGCTGTGGCGAAAGCTCCCGGGCTTTATTGTAAAAATCTTCAGCAATGTCCGAATAACCACGCGACAGCATGAAATCCGCCGCCGCCGCCCATGGAAAAGGCGAATAAGGTCTGATCTCAACACAGTTTACCAGTTCGCGCTTGACCTGTTCAGGAGTAACACTGAAATACTCTTCACGGGTTTTACCTTGAGGACTGCATAAATCGCTCAGTCTGGAAAACGCATAATCAGCTTTCAGCAGATGAAAACCGCCGCAGAGGGCAACCAGCCCGGCAAACAGCATTGCGGCAGCGGCAAACAGATTGACCGCCAGCGTTGAAGATGACTTTTTCCTGTCGTTCGGCGGCTGCGTCTTTTCATCCGGCACCGTCATCGTCACCATCAAAGCCAGCGCCGTCGCCATGGACGCCGGAATCTGCAGATTCACATCCATCAGCGAATGAATGAAATAAGCAATCAGACCGTAAATCACATAACTGTCCAGTGAGGTAAACAGCGAATTCCTGGCAGTATTATAGATTTTACCCGCAATCTTAATAAACGGATAAACAATTGCCGCAAGACATGCGGCAAAACCGGCAATTCCGGACTGCCCCAAAAAATCCATCAGAATATTGTGTGCGGTATGCGGTGCTTCCCTGGATACAGTCAGCTTCAACAGCATGTGGTCATGAAAGAAATCCCCCCAGCCGGTCCCCAGCCAGGGATGGCTGAGAAACATCAGAAATGAAGTGTAGACGTAATCGAAACGGACTAACATGGAATTAAAGCCGCGTCCGGCAAAGGCAATATAAAGCGCTCCGACTATAATCACCGACGGCACCAGCACAAATACCGCAATGCGGATACTTTTGCGCACCGGAAAGATCATGATAAAAATTACGCAGGCAAGCACCAGCATCAGAAACGCTCCGCGGCTGACAGTCGCGAAAAACACCATTCCCATCAGCAGCGCCAGCAACGGCATGAACACAGACCTTGTAATTTTGCTGGGCTCAATTCTCCCGCAAAGCTGCCAGCATAAGAAAAAACACAACGGCATGGTCAGCAGCATATATCCGGCCAGCGAGTTGCAGGAGGCAAATGTGGAAAAAACCCGGTTGTCCCATACTCGCGACTTCAAATCTCCGCTCACACTGCTCATGTACAACTGTTCCTGGTTTTCAACAAATTTGCGGGTTTCCTCAAATCCGGAAAACATCTGTTCAATGCCAAAAACTGCGGTCAGTACGGCCCCGATGACAATACTCCACAGCAGCACCCGTTTGAATTCCGGCAGATTGGACAACATCAGCCAGGTTGCCGCGCCAAAAGCAGCGAACCCGAATATATGCACCACATAAACTATCACATAATCCACAGTGCTGGCGTTGACCGCACCGGTAATCGAAACAAAAGCCACCAGCAGCCACAACGTCGTCACGGTGAACGCTACCCGCGAGTTCTGAAACCGCACCGGAAAAACTGCCAGCGCCAACAGAAGCAGCCCCCCAGACACCATCGGGAAAGATATCGCCGGCCAGGTAATGATCATCCAGGAAAAACCGTCAGGCGGATAATATGAAGATACTTCCGGCAACCCGGCCAAAGTTCCGAATTTCAGCGGCAGCAGCACGGTTATAATGATTATCATCCAGGCAACAACATTGCGTATAAAACTCATGAACAATTCCTGTCATTTAAGTTTATAACTTGAGAGTACCGAGTCCTCAACTGTCAAGAACCGTTCTCTTTGTCAGTTAAATTAGCCAGCTCCAGCGAATAGTCAATCAAGGTTTTGCACAGCTCCTGTAAATTCCGATAGTTTTGCAATGCCAGCTGTACGCTTTCAAGCTGTTCTTCGCTGACATAAGCTGTATGACCTTGTCCGCGATGATAATAACTCAAGTGCCAGTAAGTTTTACCCCAAGGCATTATGATTGCGCTCTCCACGACGGCTCCACTGCTGGTCAGGAACTCCTACGGATCATGGCTTCGGACTATCCGCAGAGCAATACCCATCCGCAATGATCGTTTCGCTTGCCCTCAAAAACAAGTTCCAGGAATTTCTCACGGCTGGCGGTTCGTGCGCAGACATCGTGAAATTCATCCGTTAAAAATTGGACTTTTCAAAAAAACTCAAAAATTGGTTGCCGGACAAAAATAATGGCTTGCCCGTAAGCATCCAGCCATGTACATCTTGAAAGTATTTGATGCCGGATAAAATCGCACAAAGTTCACGGTTGTCCAACTCGATTTTGCCGTCGGCGGACTGCGGAATATTGAACCGTCCCTGCGCCAGACGCTTGCTCCAGATCGCATAGCCGTCACGGTCCCAGTAAAGAATTTTCACCAGATTGAAACTGCGGTTGAACAGTATTGGGTTAAGGTTTCGTTTACAATGACAAAATATACTCTTAGTTGCACATTTTTAACCAGCCAACACCTGGCCAGTTTTACCCGCACCGTGACGAATTTCGGATATTTCCGCCGGGTTGCGCCCATAGTAAAGGCCGAAGAGGTATATTCTGCTGCCGACTTTAATCCCGATTCTCGGATTCAACCACAAATCACTGACATTAAAGTCAAATTCTACTTGAAAATACTTGCCAATCCGGTATTTAGGGTCAATGTCCTTGCGCCAGACCAGACTTAAAGTATTATCCTGCTGCCTGAATGCTTCACTCTTGATTGTCAACAAATACTTGGACGCAACCGGCAGGCCGACCGTTAAACGGCAGAATATCAGATGCTGTGACAGTAACTTGTCAGCGTCAGTGAATTTCTCCAGCAATTCGAAACGTTTCTCCAGCGCCTCCCTGCCCTGCCCCGCAAAATACTTTTCATTTTCCAGAAAAATGATGAATTTCCGGATAAAATCGTCTATTCTGCGGCAGGCAAGCACGAAAGGACTGTTCAACTGGCTGGAGTTGTACCAAGCATCCAGTACGACAGAGAGCCGTTTGATGGTAAGGAATTGAGCTTCGCTGATTCCGTGTGTAAGGATTACCTCATATGGCGGATTTTTATTAAAAACAGTTCCGGGCGGAGGGTTTTCCCGCATCACCGTCCCTGGCAGCATTTTCAGCTTCTCCAACTGTATTTCTCGCGGCCCGACCGTGATCAGTTCTTCAACATCGGCAAAAACATCATCAAAAGTCTGTTCGGGAAGTCCGGCGATTAAATCCGCGTGTATTTCAAAATTCCCGCAATTAACAAGCTGTTTCAATCCGGTCACGGATTTGGAACGTGACGCAGGCCGCCTTAATGCCTTGAGCGAAGCCGCGTTAAGCGTTTGTATCCCGATTTCAATATGCAGCATGCCAGGCGGGGCCTGTTTTAAACACGCCAGCAGCGGCTCCGTCAGCATTGCCGGGTTGATTTCAAGGTGGAATTTAAAATCAGAAAAATCTGTGTAAAACATTCTCAGCAGCGCAATTGCACGGTTTGAGTTGTCATTGAATGTACGGTCTATCAGACGTATTTCCCGGATGCCGGCCTGCCGGATATATTCAAGATCAGACTTAATCCTGTCCAGAGAATAATATTCGACCCCAATTGATTTCGCGCTGGTGCAGAAAATGCAGCTGCCGATACAGCCGCGCGAAGTTTCAATCTGATAAAAAGGCTTGCCCGCGTGAATATACCCTGCGGCATAAGGTGACGGCAGGTTGTCCAGACTGTCGGCATAAAGTGCGACACCATTATCGAAACCGGTTCTATTCCGGAAATAGCACAGTCCCGGAATAGCGCTCCAGCTTTCGCGCCGGTGAAGATTTTTGAGCAGCAGATAAAAAGAACTTTCATCCCCGCGTACAACCCCGTCGATAAATTGATGAGCCTTTAGAAATTCCGTGTTG
Source organism: uncultured Lentisphaeria bacterium (assembly GCA_903863035.1). GTDB lineage: Bacteria > Verrucomicrobiota > Lentisphaeria > Victivallales > Victivallaceae > CAIPAT01. The sequence goes on along the minus strand of CAIPAT010000428.1, from coordinate 38,462 downwards.
CATCCAAGGAATTCCGGGCCTCCAAGAAAAATCATAGCGTCCGGGATCACCCTTGAATATCTTTCCAGAATCCGGCAAAGGTATTCAATATTGAAGAGATAGCCGGTTGCGACAATTACATCGGGAGTTTGTGCAATAAGCTGTTTAAGCAATTCGTCTTCATCAGATTTGATTGTAGCGTCCAAATGCCGCCAATGCCATTCCGGCAGCATGCTATCGGTAAATGACCGCAATAATCCATAGGAAAGCATTGAGTGCGAGTAAGAAGAGTTGATCTCCAGAAAAAGGACTTCATGCTTCATGGTTTAACCTTGAAATTTCAAAGAGAGCATGGTGATATCGTCAGATTGCACCGCACCGTCGGCATGGGCAGTTACTTTGCCGCTGATGTAGTCAATGATCTCCTTCGGGTTTGCTCCGGCCATGACGTTCAGATCAGCTTGAAGCTGTTCGGTTCCGTATTCACGATCAGCACAGTCCATCGCTTCGTTTACGCCATCCGTATACATGAAAAGGATATCACCTTTTTTAAATTTTAGATATTGAAGTTTAAACGCAGTTTTCTCCTGTCTGAAACCGCCTATAACCAGTGCCTTCTCAAGCGTGATGTATTCAAATGCTTGACCGTCATAAAGCAGCGGCGGATTATGTCCGGCGTTAGCAAAGATCAGTTCTCCGGTTTTAACGTCAAGAATTGCGCAGATTACAGAAGCGAACATGCATGTGAGATTATTCTTTTCCAGCGCGTTGCCGACATTGGCAAGTATCTGGTCGGGGGCAATGCCGGAAAGCGCTTCATAACGGAACAGCGCTCTGGCTTTAGCCATAAACATAGCGGCGGGAATTCCTTTGCCTGAAACATCGCCAATGCAGAAATATAGCCGGTTGGCATCAATAAAGAAGTAATCATAGAAATCCCCGCCAACCTCTCGTGCGGAAACGGTTGAGGCGAAAATGTCAAATTCGTTTCTGTACGGAAACGCCGGGAATTTGCGCGGCAGCATTGATTGCTGGATTTGCGCGGCTACCGCCAATTCCCGTTCGATCCGCTGTTGTTCCGAAAGGTTAGCCTCAATATTGTTGATATGTTGTTTAAGATTGCCGGCCATGGTATTGAACGCTTCCGCCAATTCCTGAAATTCATCCCGGGATTTAAGGTTTATTTTGACGTCCAGCTGACCATTGCCAAGCGCTGCTGCTCCCTTATTCAGCATTATGACAGACTTGCGCAACCGTCTGGAGATGTAGACGGATACGGCAGTGATGACAATAAAAATCACCAGTCCGATTCCGGAATAGGTCAGGCGTGTTCTGTATATATAATCATCGATATGCGAGTTATAGTTTTTAGTTTCAGTTTCAATGTTTCTTTGAGCTGCGAACGTGGAGGCCAGAATCGCAGCTTCAGGCATTATTACTCCGACGCTCCAGTCAATAGACGCAAGCGGAACAAAACCGATGTAATACACTTTTCCGTTCCTGATATAACGTTTGACGCCTTTTTGCCGGGATGTCATGGCATCAATTAAATCTTCGCCGTAACGCCACTCCGCTTTATCTCCGGAATTCCAGAGTGATTTTTTATCAGATACGCCGTTTCTGGCAATAATACAGCCGTTATGATCTACAATAAACGCATTACCGGCACTCTCGGAACCGACAATCAGGTCCTCAGATATTGTTTTGGGCGAGATATCCGACATGACAACCGCAACCGTGACGCCATCTTTTATCACTGCTCTTGAACAGGTAATAACATCCTCCTGCGTAGAGGCTGATTTGTACGGGCCGTGCCATACATTTTTACCTGGATTATTCACGGCTTTTTTATACCATTCCCGCTGACGGGGGTCGAAATCACGCGGCATCGGATACCAGGCGTACTCCAGATAGACACCGGCATCGGTAGCTATTCCAATGGCTTCAGCACTGTAGTTGCAGACATAAATAAATTTCATGGAATTGTACATCATTGACAGCAGTTCTATATCTTTGTTTACTCGCACGGTATCTGCTCCAGGAGCAATACTGAACGGAGAAAACTCATCAGAAACTGCGGCAATTTTAATTTTTCTCATCAGCGGGTTCTGGCTCATTTCCGGCTTCGACAGCAAGTCATAATACAAGCTGGCAATATTCTGCGTTTCTATCGCAATTCTTCTAAGATGCATATCAGTTATCAGGGCCTGTTCTGCGGCTAGTATCTCCAGTTCATCTTTCGATTCTTTATACATTGCGCGTTTACTGTCTCTGACAGCGTTTTTGCCGAGGGTGTCGCCGGAAGCGATCGCAAACCCGGCCATGTTCTTCAGGTTTATCACTCCAAGCAGGCTGATAATAAAAAAAGCACATACCGGAATAAGGGTAAACACCAGCAGTATTCTTGTTTTTAATTTTATTCTTAAATTACTCATTGGCCTTTGTTCCGTAATAGCTTAAATATAACATGGCAATATCATCGGATTGCAGTTCCTGTCCGGCATAACTGCTGATTTCATCGCGTATGCAGGGTATAAATTTACTGCTTGAATCTGCTTTATGAGAATTAAGAGCTTCCAGCAGTTTTTCTTTTCCGAAAGCCTGCCTTGATTCATTCAAGGCTTCAGATACACCGTCTGAATAAAAAAACAACCTGTCTCCCGGATTCATTTGCAGGCTTTCCAACTGCCAAACATTTTCCTTCATTTGGGACGGCCCGATGGCAATGCCGTTGGCGGTATGGATGAATTCGAAATTGCCATCCTTCCGGCAGAACAGCGGATGATTATGTCCGCCGTTACTGAAATTGACGGTTCCGGTTACTGTATCCAGAAAACCGCAGAATACCGTGGCGAACATACTGGCATCATTGTCTTTTTCCAGCACATTGTTGACGTTAAACAGCACTTTTATCGGGGAAAGGCTGAATTCCGCTTCATGAGCCAGCAGGGTTTTAGTCATTGCCATAAACAATGCCGCGGGAATGCCTTTACTGGAAACGTCGCCAATGCAGAAAAACAATATCGTTTCATTAACCATGAAATAATCATAAAAATCCCCGCCGATTTCTTTTGCCGGCTCCATCATTGCTTGTATATCAATGACTGAGGAACTGTCGGACTGCTCCTGCCAGGGCATCGGCAGCAGCGAGGCCTGGATTTCCCGGGACACCGCCAGCTCCCGTTCAATTTTTTCACGGGAATGAATAGTCTCTTCCAGACTGGCAATGTATTTCTTCAAATCATCAGTCATCAGGTTGAATGTATCAGCCAGATGTTCCAGTTCATCTCCGGTTTTCAACTCAATTTTCAAGTCGAGATTGCCGCGGCCGATTTCCTCCGCCTGTTTTTTTAGAAAAAGAATCGGCGCTGCTATCTTCGCAGACAAATACACCCCGGTGCTTAGAATCAGCAGCAGAATAAGAAAACCCAGAGAAATGTAAACTATTCTGCTGCTTTCGATATAATTATTAATAAAGGAACTTTGTTTAAGCGTATCCTGCTGAATTATCTGCTCAGTGTTCAGCGCCGCTGCAATAATCACATTCCTGGGGATGGCAATTCCAATACTCCATCCTGCTGCTGTTATCGGATAATATGCTACAAAATGTACCGGTTCGCCGGGAATTGTCATGTCATCACAACCGCGGTTTCCATCAGTCATTTTTCGCGCTAAACTGCTGATGCCAGTATGCGGCGATTTTAACAGATTTTCCTTCTTATACTCATTATCCCATGAGTATCCTGTCTCACTGAGTTCCCTGCGGACAAGCACATTGCCTTCGTGATCCAATATAAATACCTTGCCCTGCGGTTCCAGTTGGGTGCTTATCAGATTTTTAATTACAGAGCTCACTTCGACATCAATGGCACAGACGGAAATAACTCTGCCGTCTTTGTCTCTGGCTGCTTTGGCACAGGTAAGAATCAATTTATTTTCAGTACTGGAAATGTATGGACCGACCCATACTGCCTCGTGACTTTTTGACGCGCTCTGATACCAGATACGCAAGCGCGGATCATAGCCGACCGGTTGAAGAGTCCATGGTGATGAAATAAATATCCCGCTCGGAGTCCCTATATAGATAATATGGCTACCCGGATTATTAGAGTTGACAAATTTCAATATCGGCTGAAGCCGGCCAAGACATTTTAACTCGTCCATTACCGACTCCTGATTAACCCCGTCTGATAAATAGTAACTGGCATAATCATTCGGATTGGCCGGCCTTTCTATTGAGAAATATATGGACAAGTCGTCCTGTTTCTTCTGGGTGGATTCCAGATAACGCGAACATAAATTGGCCACCAGATTAATTTCGCCGGCTACCCGTTTCAATCGAATGTCTATAAGCTGCGCCTGTGATAATACCAGTGATTGCAATTCTTCCCGCGACTGTTCCATCAGCGCATTTTTACTGTCAAGAACAACGCTTTTCCCCAGAGTGGAACAGGCGTCAACGGAATATTTACCTAATTGTTTCATCTGTTCAATCGTCAAGTGGGAAACCATAAAAAAAGTAATTCCAGTCAGCAGCGAGAGTGCTGCCAGAATCTTAAATCTCAAACTGAATATTTTTGCCTTCATTACTTCTTTTCCTGCGAGTATCAATTCAAAACAATAATTTAATTTTATGCACAGGAGATTAATTATCCTTGTGCAGTGCAATATGACGTTTCAACCTGATTTGTTTTAATTCCTCTTGAATATGTCCGATAGCTTTACCATTGAAAAATGTCCTGATAAAGCGACTGCAAATCATCCGTACCGCCGGCTCTGCCGGATGCAGCATGTCTTCCTTATAAAAACGATAGTCCCGTAATTCGTCCATAACAATTTCATACGCCGGGAAATAGCAACATATTTGAGAAAAATCTTCAATACAGGCGTGAATTGCCGTCAGCAGATGAGCTTTGCTTCTTGAATTCAAAATCAGTTCTCCGGGGTAATGCCGGACCGGCGATAAAGTTAATATTATTTTGCATGCCGGATTAATTTCACACATTTTCGCTGTCATCAGACGCAAGGCAGCAAGATTTTCTTCCACACTCAATAACCGGCGGGTGAATTCACTGCCGGGAACTTTATGGCAATTAGCGGTAATTTTGCCTGTCCCGTTGTAAACATACACAACTGAGGACGACGGCGTGGCGACAAACAAATCAGCCTTCTTTAATGCTTCACTGAATCCCGACAACTCTGAATTCGCCTTATCCAATGCTATTTCTAATGTTCCGGCTGAAAATGCTCCATGATGCTCCCAACCGTGCCATGACCTGCCGTATTCAAAAAAATCATCAGCTGAATAGAATCTATTTTCCGCTATGCGAACAATGGGTTCCGTTAGCGATACTGCATTATAAACGGTACCGCATGGATTCTGCATACCCTTAAAACCGCAGTCATACAGCAGGGACAACAGGTTTTCCGCGAAGCACGACCCAATTCCGCAGACAATGCTTGCCGCCGTAAATCCAGAAAACGGAGATACCAGAATTTTTACCGGCGTCTGTAAATTTATATTTTCTTTCAGCATATTTTTCATCTTTCCATAAAAAACTTACGCCGCTATTTTCTCGCAGCAATTTCCCTCAAATAATCTGTCAGTAAAGTAAAGCGCGGTTCAACCCGGCTGTTTTTCACCGCCATCGCCACGGCTTTGCGGCTACCTATCAGCACCAGTAATTGCCGGGCGCGGGTCATCGCGGTGTACAATAAATTTCTTTGCAGCATCATATAATGCTGGGTCAGCAGCGGAATAATTACCGCCGGAAACTCGCTGCCCTGCGACTTATGCACGGTTATCGCGTAGGACAACGTCAACTGGTCCGCTTCAAAAAAATCATATTCAACCAGACGAATTGAGTCATAAATCACTGAGAAACGGTTTTCGTGCATGTCAATTTTCGTAATGCGTCCCATATCGCCGTTAAAAACATTCTTATCGTAATTATTGCTGGTCTGCATGACTTTGTCTCCGGCTTTGAACGTTCGCTCTCCAGCTTTGAACTGGGGTTTACTGCCGGGATTCAGTTCTTTCTGCATGATTTCATTGATTGCAGCCGTACCGCAGGTGCCACGGTTCATCGGCGTTAATATCTGAATATCATTGACCGGATTCAGTCCAAAACGTTCAGGAATGCGCTCTTTGGTCATTTTCACTATAAGTTCAACCGTTTTCTCCGGGTCATCCTGTTCAATCCAGTAAAAATCACCGAGAACGTCTTTCTGATGGTTTTCCAGTTCCGGCATCAAGCCGCGATTGACATTATGCGCATTCGTGATAATCTGACTTCCAGCTCCCTGACGGAATATCTTTGACAAATGGGTCACTGCAAATAAACCGCAATTCAGAAAACTGTGCAGTACCTGTCCCGGCCCGACAGACGGCAACTGGTCAGAATCGCCGACCATAATTACAGTGGTTCCCGGTTTTATAGCACGGAATAAACAGAGTGCCAGTTGAATATCCAGCATCGAAACTTCATCCACAATTAAAACATCGCACGGCAGTTTATAATTCAGCCCGTAAACAAAAGTCTTTTCCACCGGCTCCCATTTGAGCAGACGGTGAATCGTCCTGGAAGGGAAATTGGTTGCTTCTGACATTTTTTTAGCTGCCCGGCCGGTTGGCGCAGCAAGAAAAACTTTAAGATTGGCGGCAACTGCCCGGCGGACAATTTCCCCGACAACAGTGGTTTTACCCACGCCGGGTCCGCCTGTAATGATATTAAGCGCGGAATGTCCGGCCTGTTCGACTGCCGTCAGTTGCTCATTGCTTAGTTTTAGGTCAGGACGCGATGGAACTTTCAATATCAACTCCCCGCGATGCCGGGATACTTTGGTCAATGCGGCAATATGCCTGGGTAATTCCCTTTCCGCATTGTATAACATCGTCGAGTATATCATGCTGGAACCGTCCGGCGCAGTGGCTATAACCATTTGTTTCTTTTCGATTGCCCGCGCTACTCCCAGCCGGGCTTCAGCTTCACTGACACTCAATGTTTCAGCGGAAATCTTGATAAAATCAGGTTCCGGATAGCAGCAGTGTCCTGCTTGAATTAATTGGTTCATAGTATAAAACGCTCCGGCCGCCAGCCGTTCGACATCATTCTTTTCGATACCAAGTGAAGCGGCAATCCGGTCAGACATGATAAAACCAATACCGTCAATCTCGTCGGCCAGCCGGTAGGGATTGGTCTTGATCACCTCTGCAGTAGCATCGCCGTACTGTTTATACAACCTCCGGCAGTACGCCATAGTTATCCCGATGCTTTGCATAAAAATAAATATATCGCTCCGTGAAGCCTGCTTTTGCCAGGCTTCACGGATCATTTCGATTCTTTTTTTGCCGACGCCGGGTATTTCTTTCAACCGTGCGGAATAGCGACTCAAAACTTCCAGCGTTTTATCCCCGAAATGGCTGACTATACATTCCGCCAACTTAGGGCCAATGCCGGGAATTATACCTGAAGAAAGATATTTAACAATGCCTTCGCGAGTTGAAGGCAGCACAAATTTAAAGTTTTCAATCCGCAACTGCCGTCCGTATTCCTGATGCTGCTCCCAATGCCCGACAACTTCAATATTGTGTCCCGGATAAGCGCCGGAAACATTTCCAATGGCTGTATGCTCCACCCCCTGCGCGTCACGGATCTTCATCACCATGTAGGAATTATCTTCATTTTCATAAACAATACGATCAATTTCCCCGCGCAAAATCTGCTCGGTCAAAGGTCCGGAATTGCTTTTTTCGGCGAAAATGTCCATTGATTCCTCTTTCATCTTTATTTCTTGTGCGGAAATACATTATTTCCGGCAAGCACAAAAATCAATTGCCTGACCGTTAAACCGAAGTTTTATTTCAATGTTATTTTTACCTGGTGCTGCCGGCAATCGTCGAAAATTATATTAATTGCGGTAAAATTATAATCCTCGTTTTTTTGAACCGTAAGCCGGGCATCACTGGAAGAAATTGCGTTGACTTTGTGATTTTTAATCCGCAGCGTCATTCCTTCGTGAAAATGATGGTCGAAAAGTTTGAAGAATCTGCTGAAATCTAAAATCAACGTTTGACAATTCACCTGCAAATCCGTTAAATTGCAATACGCCAGCTGGGACCGATGATGAAAAGTATCCCGCGCCAGTATTTTCGTAAAAACTTTATTGTTATCTTTAAAGTATTTAACCCAGCGCTCAACTACCTCCAGGTTTCGCTTAGGATTTTCATGCAGAATATTCGGCCAGTGCAGTCCGCAGATGCAGCCTTCAATCATTTTTTCAGGGGCATCACCGCCTATCGCATACCAGGCAACTCCCGGTTCATTACCGCGGTCAGCCACAAACAGCGAATCATCTCTTCCAAATAGTTTAAATTGCGGAGTCTCAAATGTTTTCATACAGCCAAAACTGGTTGAAACATATTCAATTCCGGATTCTCTAAGCAGGCGGGTAAGAATATTATCTCCACCGAAGACATATTTAAAAGCGCACGGCACAAATGATTTCGGAAATCCGCCAAGCCCGTTCATTTCCATAATCCGGCAAAAATAATCCAGGTGAAGCTTAATTTCCTCTTCCGACCGGAGTCCTGCTTCATCCGCCCATTCCGCCCTGCTGAAAGTCCCATCTTTATGCCAGAATTCATGACCGAGTCCATGAAGCGTAATTTCAAAATGCTTGCTGTTGGAACGGATTATTTCAGCGGCTTCATCCAATTGCGGTCCAATATTTACACTGTTATCCCAGTTTTTCCCCATCCAGGTCGCTGACGGCACTTTCTTGAGAATATTTTTGCGATCCCATTCACAAAGTATCATCGCCGCCTGCGGCCGCATGTCGAGCCGTCTACCCAGTTCGGCAATAGCCAGATAGTCCGCTGGTACATGTCTGCGTTTGATTCCTGTCCTATACGGCCCGTTTTGCTGTGAATCATCTGCTCCAGACCACCAGCCGACATCGTCAAGGACGATTTGCAGCGGGATCGGTATGCATACTTCAAAATCCTGCATCTTAATTCAGCCTATTTTATTATAATATATATATATGAAAGAATACTTCACTTATAAAAATAAGGCAAATTACTTTCCATTTTATCCTTAAAAATTTGATTTGAACAGAAAAGAATCTTTATTATGTTTTGCTGATTTTATCTGAATAATTAATGGTTTTATTTTATGAAAAAAGAATTTGATGTAATTGTAATCGGGGCCGGCCATGCCGGATGTGAAGCCGCGCTGGCTTCCGCCAGAGCGGGCGCGGTTACCCTGATTATTACGGCAAATATGGACCACATTGCGCAAATGAGCTGCAATCCGGCAGTCGGCGGCATTGCCAAAGGCCAGGTGGTAAGGGAGATTGACGCCCTCGGAGGAGCGCAGGGGATGGTTACTGACGCTGCCTCTATCCAATTCAGGATGCTGAACTCGGCGAAAGGCCCGGCGGTCTGGTCGCCGCGTTCCCAGTGCGACAAAGTTTGTTATCAACGAGCCATGAAACTGGTACTGGAACGCCAGCCCAACCTGTCAGTCAAGCAGGCAATGGTCAAAGGGTTCATCGTCGAGAACGGCAGACTGCTTGGGGTAGAAACTGATTTTGACGACAAATTTTATGCCAGTACCGTAGTTATTTCTACCGGAACTTTTCTTTCCGGCACCCTTCATTACGGAATGAACAGTTTTCCCGGCGGACGAGCCGGCGACCCCCCATCCGTCAGTTTGTCAGAAGCTATCCGCGAGCAACTCGGCATCCGGCTCGGGCGGTTGAAGACCGGCACACCTCCCCGCATCCTGGCTAAAACTATTGATTTTTCGAAAATGGAATTTCAAGCGTCGGATGAAGTTGATGAGCAATTCAGCTATTTCGCTCCTGCCGACTATCTGCCTCATGCAGAAAAGCGGAATATGAACTGCTGGATGGTTTATTCCACCGCCAATACTGCCGAAATCATCCGGAATAATCTGCACCTGTCGCCGATGTACCAAGGTAAGATTAAAGGCATCGGCACCCGCTATTGTCCGTCGTTCGAGGATAAAGTTGTCCGTTTCCCGCACCATGAACGCCACCTGCTCTATCTGGAGCCGGAAGGCGAATTTACCGATGAATACTACATCAACGGCATTTCTACCAGTCTGCCGCCTGAAGTACAGATACAATTGATAAATTCAATTCCAGGCATGGAAAATGCTGAGATTTCCCGGTATGCTTATGCTATTGAATACGATTTTGTGTTCCCTGATCAACTTACCCGTGCATTAAGTGTAAAGAAATGGCCGAATCTTTTTACCGCCGGCCAGGTTAACGGCACCAGCGGTTATGAAGAGGCTGCCGGACAAGGGCTCGTTGCCGGCATGAATGCCGCCCGTACGGCGCTCGGCCTGGAACCAGTCGAACTGGCGCGGGATTCTTCGTACATTGGCGTAATGATTGATGACTTGGTTACGAAAGAAATTGTCGAACCATACCGTCTGTTCACCAGCCGCGCCGAATACAGACTGCGGCTGCGCCAGGATAATTCCGATATGCGGCTTTGTGAATTTGCCTATAAAAACGGCATTTTGCCGGAAGATAAATACCGCAGTTTCAAAGCATACCAGTCTCTTTACGAAAAATGTGAGATCGCCGTAAAAACCTTGCGTATTCAGGGCAAAACCGTCTGGGATATGTTGAAGCAATTCAAAGGCCTTTATACCGCAGCAGCAGTTATACCGTTCAATCTCGGAGAAATCGGACTGGATTTGAGAACTGATACCGGCAAGAAAGTTTTTCGCCAATTGATTGTACAAGCACATTATGAGGGTTATCTGGAACGTGAAAATTCTTCGATTGTCAAATTGCAGAGACTGGAGAACTGGCGAATTCCGGAAGATTATAATTACGATTCCATCAACGGCTTACGCAATGAATCGCGCCTGAAATTGAAGAAAGTAACACCATCCACTCTTGCCCAGGCCGGCCGGATCGACGGCGTCACACCAGCGGAAATCGCCTTGCTCCAAGTGCATTTAACCAGATTATACAAAAAAGATAACGATGATTGCAGTGATAAATAATGAATTCTGATATTTTATATTTCAAAGATGTAATGCGCCGGCTGTGCAAGGAAAAGCTGTCCCTGTTCTGCCTGATTGTGGTTGCCGCCTATTTTGTGACGGCACTGGGAGTGGAAGGCTACAGTATTTACTGCCGAAAAGTTAATATTCAGCCGGTTTATGACATTGGAAAAATGGAGGATCGCTTCCAGCCGCCTTCAGCCGGGCATCTCATGGGAACCGATTATTTGGGGCGTGACGTCTTCATGCGGGCGCTGGCCGGAACTGCCACTGCAATCAAAGTCGGAGCGCTAGCCTCGTTGATTTCCGCTATAATCGGAGTTCTGCTGGGGACGATTGCCGGATATTTTGGCGGCTGGATCGATGAATTGGTCGTCTGGCTGTACAGTACGTTTGATTCCATGCCGACGTTGCTCTTTATTCTGGCGTTCGCTCTGCTGGTATCTAAAGGTTTTCTGTATCCGCCTCTGGCCGCATCGTTCGCGGCTCTTTCGTCCGCCCTAAATACCGATCCCGGCATGATGGCGGTTTATCTGGGGATCGGAATTACCGGCTGGGTCAGCCTCTGCCGTGTTGTTCGCGGAGAAACGCTCAAACTGCGCGAATGCGGTTACGTTCAGGCGGCCCAGGTCGCCGGCCAGAATTCCATTCGTATCATTACTCACCACATCATTCCAAATCTGTTCCATCTGGTTATCATCTACTTTACCATGCGTTTCGCCTTTGCGATTATGACGGAAGTAATTGTAAGTTACCTTGGACTCGGCGTTCAAAGAGTTCCTAGCTGGGGTGTAATGATCGCAGACGGCCAGGAACGCCTCTGGCGCGGTATCTGGTGGGAAGTAGCCGCCGCCACCGGTTTCATGTTCCTGCTCGTCTTATGTCTCAATATGCTGGGCGATGCGCTCCGCGACACGCTGGACCCAAAACTAAAGGATTGACCAATATCCAGATTAAAATCAACATTCTAACTATAGCGAGTACCCATTAAGGTATTCCGTGAACTCATCCCGATTTATTTTCCCTTTCTGACTGCGCCTGTTGAGCCATTTATGCACCAGTTTGGTCGTCATCCGGTAAAACTCCACTATTTTGGCGGAGTTTCCGCTGATGCCGTAATACTGGAAGTGACCTCGCAGCTTCGCCGCGAGGGTCTTCCACCATTCTTTTGCGTTAACCTGCCGAACCCTTCGAGCGGGGCTTAGTCCCCTCCCCCGGGCATTACCCCGGCTACTCCTCTAATACGATCCGGTCCGACTACCGGAACGTCATACTTCCGCGTTGCCTTTTCGGCTTCCTGGAAGCTTCTTTGTGGAACGTTCCGGTTCTCCCAAATTCCAATATAGACCGTTCGTTCGCCCGCCACGGACTTAGACCCCGGCACGCCGGTTGCGAACTCACCTGTTCCGCTAGCACCGGTACTGGCTTCAGAGAAGTGGAACTCTTGACCCAGTGCAATAAGCGATATTTCGGGGCTCAATACCTTCACTTGCGTTGTGGCTGACATAACACCTTTCCCAAGGCCTCGCATTATTCGTTACCTCCTTATGCGCCTGTTCTGTTCCGATCTGCTGGTTAAGCTTTGGTCGCGCCGGATTGGCCGGATTGCCTATATTAGCTGCGCTTGGCGCACCCACTTTTCTCGCTCCTTCCCACTCCGACACTTTGGAGTGCATTTGAGCATAAGCTGCTTTATCCTGCGCCAGCAGAATAACCCGGACAACTGTCCGCATTCCGGAGTGTTTAGAGTCCCGTTGAGCAGAGTACATTTCCGTTTCCATGATTTTGGACTGCTTAGACATTTCATATCACATTTCCAGATTCCAGACTTTTAATTTTTCCCGTTTTTCCGCACTATCAGGACTTTTAAAAAATAAAACTTCAGCACTTGTCTTTACATATATAGGATATTTGTCAACAGAAAGTGTGAATTTAAGTTCAATAAACGAAAAAAAACAAGCTCATTTTTTACCACTGAACATTCAGAAAACGCAGAAGGAATTAAATCATTTTAGGATAAGCCGTAAAATAGCAGTTTCTGTTGACTCCGCTTCTTTATGTGGTAAGTTAGAGGCATTCTCATTTATGCAGGAGATCTAACTTTCGGGGATAAGCACTGTAATGAGTCCGTTTATAATTTCATTATTGTTACTGATTCTGAGCGTTATGATTCTGATAACGATTTTAACGGGACTGGTATTCTCTTTCAGGTCATACAGGTGGCCCAAAACGCAATGGGTTATTTTAAGCACTGGAAAATCATGTGAATTTGCCGGTGGCGGTCCATCCTTTACTTATACTGTGACAGCAAAAAAAAAAAATGCTTATGCTGTGAATGGAAAGAAGTTCCGGAATAATTCAATTTCAGCATTTGAAGTTTATGACACCGCAGGGATTATCGCCAAAAAGGTAATGGCAAGATATCCGAGAGGAAAAGTTGTCGACGTTTATTATGCTCAAAATAATCCAGGCAATTCATGTTTGGAGATGGGTTACCATAGCCATGATAACCGCGGCATTATCATTTGCTGTGATTCTATTTGCTGCCGGATATAATATGCTATGAAGTTTACTTAATTTGGAATTCGATTGAAATTTAAAAATAGACCTTGTGGTATTACAATATTTCGGCAGATATGGCGTTTTATTATTATAAAATATAAGGATAAGTTTATTATGAAAATTATTTCCGGATTGCTGTTCGTCAGTTTGCTTTTCGGTTTGACGGGATTTGCCGCGGATACTGATACCAAAGACCGTCATGTGCAGATTGAAGCGAAAAAAAATGGCAATACGGTCGCGCTGTACGCGCATCTCACCGATTGTACTGAAGCGACAATCACACTGACCATGAGTCTTGAAAACATGACGGCTTCGCCTCCAGTTCCGCTAACCGTTGATTCGCTTGGGAAGCAGGATTTATTGCTCACAACCATTCATCCGACGGCGGCTAAAAAAGCACATAAGTACAGCTATCAATACCATTATAAAATAGGCCGCAGACTTCAATTCGCGCCGATACCGTTCACTTATGCCCTGCCCTATGTCGATCATGAATTTAAGGTGTTAAAAGACAGCGCTGACAAAAATGAACATGCCGTAAACTGGGAAATGCCGAACGGCACAACGGTTTGCACGGCACGCAGCGGTGTTGTCGCCTGCATGCGGCAGGATTCGGACGATAGCAAGGGCGAGAAAAACAAGCATGAGGCAAACTATGTAGTCATCAAACATGAGGATAATTCTTTTGCAGAATATTGCAATTTGAAGAAAAACAGTTTACTGGTGGCGCTTAATCAAAAAGTAAAGGCCAATGAACCATTGGGCTTATCCGGAGGTTCCGCTTCAAGTCCGTATCTGCATTTTTCTGTCTACTACACCATAGATGGTAAAACTAAAAAAACGCTACCCGTACAATTCGCGACCAAAACAGGCAATGCAACCTTGAAGGCGGGAGGAAGTTACTAAAGCATGGCTAACCACAAAGGCTCGAAGACACTGAAAGAACCTTTTCTGAATGTTTTATCAAAAATATCAATAGGGTAAAGATAAAGAAAATGAAAACATCTGAGATCATGGTCAAACAGTTGAAGGCTGGGGGATTTGATGACAATTTATCTTATCTGCTGCATCATCCCGGCAGCGGGGATACCGCGCTGGTTGACCCTTGCGGGGATATTCAAATTATCGCAGCTGCAATTAATGCCTGCAGCACGGTAAAACCAAAATATATTCTGCTGACACACGGCCACCACGATCATACTTCCGGGGTAAGCGCGGTCAGAGAATTCTTCAACGCTCCCGTCCTGGCGCATCCGCTGTGCACATTTCTGCACGAACGAACTCTGCATGACCGGGAAAAACTGCCGTTCGGCAACCTTGATATCGAGGTGCTGTTCTCGCCCGGCCATTCGGCGGACAGCGTATGTTACCATCTGACGGATGATTCCGCCGTCTTCACCGGTGACACGCTGTTCATTGATTGCTGCGGATATTGCAAACCGGATAAAATGTTCAAAACCATGCGCGAAGTATTATATCCGCTGAATGACTCCAACATCGTATATTCCGGCCACGATTACGGACATGTTGCGTTCGCAACTCTTGGCGAGGAAAAGCAGACAAACCCATATCTTTATATTAAAGAGTTGAATGAGTTTATCGAAGCTGTAAAGAGACTGTAAAAGTCAGGAGTCAAACGCTGACTCTTGAATTCTGACTTCTGGATTTTATCCTACTGAAGCTCCGCTGACGAAAGTGCCGTCAACGGTGATCAGCTTCAATTCTTTGCCGTCTTTAGCGGCCAGCAGCATACCCTGCGATTCCACGCCGCGGATTTTAGCCGACTTCAGATTGGCGACAACAATAATGGTCTTGCCGGTGATTTCTTCCGGCGTATAGTATTGCGCCACTCCGGCGACCAGCTGGCGGAATTCGCTGCCGATTTCAATCTGCAATTTCAGGAGTTTATCCGCACCTTCAATGCGTTCAGCCTTAATCACTTTCGCGGTGCGAAGCTGCGTTTTGAAAAATTCGTCGATGGTGATTATACCTTCAGGCAGAACTTCGCATGGAGCTTCCGCCGGTTTCGCGGCAGGCTTTTGTTCCACCGTTTTTTCCTCTTCAGTGTTGATGCGCGGAAACAGCGCGTCAATATCGGTCATCTGAAGACCGCTGAGCACATTTTGCTGATTATTCAGGTCAGAAATGCGGCAATTCTCGAGTTCGCTCCCGGGGATACCCAGAACTTTGCGCATTTCAACCATTTTCTGCGGCATTACCGGATAAAGCATCACCGACACATTGCGCAATATTTCCGCAGTATAATACAGGACAGAACTCAGTCGTGCCCTGTCGCCGGTTTTAGCCAGCGTCCACGGTGCGGTTTTTTCCAGATAACGGTTACCTGCCCGGACGACATTCATGATTTGCGCGATGCCGTGTTCCAGTTTCATTCCGACAATGGCTTCTTCCATCTCCGGAATAGCCCGGCGGACGATTTCCTTCAAGTCAGTTTCATGATCGGTTTCCACCTGCGGAGACGGAATGATACCGCCGTAATTGCGCAAAGTCATCTTGACCACACGGCTGAGCAGATTACCCAGGTCATTGGCCAGATCGCAGTTGTACCGGTTGATAAAGGCGTCTTCACTGAATACGGCATCCTGTCCCAGCGACATTTCAGCCATCAGGAAATACCGGAAAGCGTCAACACCGTACTTCTGGATCAAATCTATCGGGTTGACGACATTGCCGCGGGATTTGCTCATTTTTTCAGCACCGATCATCCACCAGCCGTGAGCAAAAATAGTTTTCGGCAATTCCACGCCCATCGCCTTGAGCATGGTCGGCCAGTAAACGGTATGGGTCGTAAGAATATCTTTGCCGATCAAGTGATATGAGGCGGGCCACCATTTTTTGAACATCGCCTCGTCGGTGCCGTAACCGATACCGGAAATATAGTTGATTAAAGCATCAAACCAGACGTAACAGACGAATTCGGAGTCAAACGGCAGTTCAATGCCCCAATGCAGTCGGGATTTAGGACGGGAGATACAGAGGTCGCCGAGCTGATTCCGCAAAAAACCAAGTGTCTCATTAGCCCGAAATGCTGGCTGAATGAACTCCGGATGGGTATTGATATAGTCTATCAGCCAATCCTGATACTGACTCATCCGGAAAAAGTAATTGGATTCAACAATCTCTGAAGTTTCTCTGCCGCAGCCGTCTTCCGGACACAGGGTAACGCCACTCAAATCCTTATCGGTAAAAAAGCGTTCACAGTGAACGCAGTATCTGCCCTTATACTCATTTCTATAAATCAGGTCACGGTCATACAGATCCTGGAGTATTTTCCTGACAACAGCTTTATGTGCCGGATCGGTGGTGCGGATAAATTTATCGTTGGTAATCTCCAGCGTCTGCCACAGTTCCTTAAACCTGATTACCGTTTCGTCGCAATGCACCTGAGGCGGAAGATTATTTTTCTCGGCCGCCTTCTGGACTTTCTGCCCGTGTTCATCGGTTCCGGTCAGGAAAAACGTGGGAATGTCCAGAGATCGGTGATATCTGGCCAGCACATCCGCCAGAATAGTAGTATAGGCATGACCGATATGCGGCCGGTCATTGACATAATATATTGGCGTCGTTATATAAAAATTACCATTTCCCATAAATATTAGATCCCCCATGAAATGATTTATGAATATTACGGTAAATAATTTAAATCAAATCATGCTCTTTTCAAAGCTCAATCACGGATTATATTAGTATTATTAAATTTTAACAGCAACGATTTACAGATAAGGATCAATTATAATGCCGGAAAAAAGCCATGAACTGCCGCAGCATGCCGAACTGCCCATAGAACTGACCTGGGACCTTGTTCCGCTATATCCCGAACTCAAGTCATGGGAGAAAGATTTCAAAGCGGTTGACCCGCTGGTAGCGAAATTCATGAGCTACAAAGGACGGCTGGCAGAAAGTCCTGAAATCCTGAACGAAGCCATCGCCGCGATGGATGACATGGAACGGCTGGCAGAGAAAGTCTATACTTACGCCCACCTGAGAGCCGATGAAGACACCGGCAATTCACGCAACAGCGCACTGGTTGACCGCATCAGCGCCAAATACGCAAAAATCTCCGGGGAAACCGCCTGGTTCGATCCGGAAATAATGACAATCCCGCTGGATAGAATAAATAAATTTCTCAAAAGCAAAGCTTTGAAATTCTATAAACGCAGCCTGGAAGAACTGCTGCGCGAACGGCCGCATACACTTTCAGAAAAGGAAGAGCGCATTCTGGGGCTGGCCTCGGATATTTTCAGCAATCCGCATAAAACATTCTCCAAACTGAACAACGCGGACATGAAGTTTCCCCGGGTAAAAAATGATGAAGGTAAACTGATTACGCTCACCCACGGCAATTATATCGAATTTCTGGAAAGCCATGACCGCAATGTCCGCAAAGGTGCATTCAACGCCATGTTCGATACCTACGCGAAATACCGTAACACTCTGGCCTCAACACTGGACGGCACAATCAAAAAGCATGTATTCAACGCCAAAATCCGAAACTATCCGTCCGCGCTGGAAGCATCGCTTTTCGAGGATAATGTTCCGGTTGAAGTCTATAACAATCTGATCTGCGCAGTAAAGGCAAAATTGCCGTTACTGCACAAATACCTGGCGGTAAGGTCAAAAGCGTTGAAACTGAAGAAACTGGATATGTACGATATCTACAACCCGCTAGTTCCGGAATGCCGGGTCAAAGTCACCTGGGAACAGGCCTGCCACTGGGTGCGGGAAGCGCTGAAACCGCTGGGCAAAGAATATTGTGCTCTTCTGGAAAAAGCATTTTCACAGCGCTGGATTGACGTCATGGAATGCAAAGGCAAACGCTCCGGCGCCTATTCCAGCGGCTGCTACGATTCCTATCCCTATGTCCTGATGAATTTTAACGGCACACTGAATGAAGTCTTCACACTGGCCCACGAACTCGGCCACTCCATGCATTCGTTATATTCCAACCGCACTCAAAAATACCATTACGCCGACTACAGCATCTTCGTCGCGGAAGTGGCCTCCACCACCAACGAACTGCTGCTGCATCACTATCTGATGAAGCAGAAACGCGATAAAAACATGCAGGCCTATCTGCTGTGTCATCTGGCGGACGAAATCCGGGGAACGGTTTACCGCCAGACCATGTTCGCTGAATTTGAAAAGATGATTCATGAAAAATCAGAAAACTCGGTTCCTCTCACGCCGGATATGCTGTCCGAAGAGTATTATAAACTGAACAAAGAGTATTACGGCAAAGTGGTCGAAGCCGATAAGCGGGTCGAGATGGAATGGGCAAGAATCCCTCATTTCTATTACAATTTCTATGTTTATAAGTACGCCACCGGAATGTCCGCGGCAGTAAAGCTGTCCAGCAACATCCTCAGCGGCTCCAGTGAAAAGCTGGAGGCCTATCTCGGCTTCCTGAAAGCCGGCGATTCCAGAGATGTGCTGGAGATTATGAAAGACGCCGGAGTTGACCTTGCCAGGCCGGAACCGGTAATGGACGCACTCGATGAATTCGGCAATATCGTAAAACAACTCGAAAAGGCACTGTTGTGAAAAATTCTGAATTTACAATTGAGTTCCCTTATAACGGCGCGGTGCTGAACAAACATCACGGCTCAGAGACCGCCAAACGTTTGAAAATCCCGGTAAAAGGCAAGGGCGCGCCCAATACTGAGATTGACATAAGCGGGATCAAATCATTCTGCGCCGATGGTGCTTTCGACGCCAATATCGAACTGAAAGAGCGTTTCAATATCATCAAAGCAAGCTCCGGCAATGAGCAGCAGAATCTTACCGCAGTGTGGGACAAAAAATCATTCAAACGCTATAATTTCTTCATTGATGATAATATCTTCTGCCTGACCGAAATCTATAAAAAAAGTTATAAATCAATCTTTGAGTCGTTTTATCTGGCAAAGCTGAAAGAGTTCAACACCAGATACGGCACTAAATTCGTACTTAATATCTTTTTCCGGAACGACCATGAACCGTTCGACTTGAGTCAATTTTCCGATAAGTATAAACCGGAATGGGAAGCTAACGCCGACTGGCTGAAGCTGACGTTCCATGCTTTTTCCGAATTTCCATCCCGGCCGTACAGCGATCATTTCCCGGAAAAACTGCCCGGGCACTATGCGCTGGTCAAAGAGCAGATACTCCGCTTCGCAGGCGAAAGGACATTCTGCCCGCCAAGTATTATCCACTATTACGAAGTGTCATCCCCGGCATCGCTTAAATATCTGAAAGACAACGGCACGACCGCCTTATCTGTCAGATACTTCCCGGAAGCCGCCGAAAAAGCCCTGACCAATATCATTTATGAGCAGGAAAGCGGTTTATTCATAATGCCAACGGACTTTTTCTGCAATCTCTGCACCGTTGAACAAATCAAAGACCTGCTTGAAGAATTAATATCGAAACCATGGAAAGACACCATCAACATCGGCACTCATGAGCAATACTGCTACCCGTTCTACGCCAAGTACATCCCGGACCACTTTGAAAGAATGGAAACCGCGTTAAGAATGGTTACGGAAAAAGGCTATAAGCCGGTATTTTTCCATGAAGGATTACTGGGCAACTGCAACCTGTAAAACGCAGTTTCCAGGTTATATGGTTGCAGTTCCGGACAGATCAACCCGGCGGACAGTCTTCGGCAGGAAGACGTAGAAAGCAGTGCCTTTGCCTACTTTGCTGGTTACCTGCACCCACCCGTGATGGTTGGAAACAGTACCGTAAACCATGGCCAGCCCCATTCCGGTGCCTTTGCCGATCGGTTTAGTGGTAAAGAACGGTTCGAAAATTCGCAGCATGGTGCTCTTGTCCATCCCGCATCCGTTATCCTCGATCATAATGCAATAGTAATCTTCCGGGTGAACCTTTACTTTAACGCCGGCCGGTTTCAATGGGATATTGAATTTTTCGGCGGAATCCACCCTCACCATCAGCCGCATGTCTTCGTCGCCATTGCTTTCCATGGCGTCTCTGGCATTGATAAGCAGATTGATGATCACCTGCTGTAATTGAACTTTGTCTCCCCTGATCGGCATTTCGCCCGGGGCGATTTCTATAATCAAATCCAGACTTTTCTGACTGTTAGGCAGAAACAGTTCAGTACTTTTTCTAATTAAATTGTTCAAATCCAGAATAGTTTCCTGATATTTGCCTTTTCGCGCAAACCCCAGCAACTGCTCGGTGAGCAGGCCGGCCTGTTCAGATATCTGAGTGATTTTATCCAGATGCTTGGATACTTTCGGATCATCGAATTTATAAAACAGCCGGATCAGGTCGAGATGGCCGAGAATAGCGTGGATGTGATTGTTGAAGTCGTGAGCAACGCCTCCCGCAAGCTGGCCGACCGCTTCCAGGCGCTGTGAATGGGCAAGCTGTTCGCTGAGTATTTCTTTCTCACTGGCCAGCCGGCTTTCTTCGGTAATATCCCGCCCCAGCAGCACATGCATTTTAACGTCTTTAAATTCAATTGCGGAAATCGAGATATCCAGACGGAGCTGGTCTTTATCAGACCCCAGATAGCATTTGAAATGATTAGTATTGATTCTGGTGGCAGTATCCTGCATATTTTTGGGTTCCTGCGGCAGCATCGGCGGTAGCGGCAGCCGGTTTTCTGCCCGCAGCATCGCCATGAAATTCGCACCGATAATCTCCTGTTTTTTTCTGGCTTTAAGCATGCCGATTGCGGCATAATTGGCATCAATAATGCATCCCTGCTGGTCCAGCAGCATAATCATTTCACTGGCATTTTCAACGACCATGCGATAGCGTCCTTCCCACTCACGAAGATTACGCTCAAGTATCTGAGCCTTGCCGTAACCGCCTAAAAAGGCGAAAATAATATCCAGAGTGCCGCGCGGTTCGTTGGCAACCTCTTTTTCGACCAGAAACAGATAGATTGAAATGAGTGCGCTGATCCAGACAGTGGCGATAGATTTAATCAGGAACGAATTATTAATATACAGCCACCATTGCGGACGGTCCCAGTAAGTCACCGACAAATAGATAAAAGAATCAATCAATTGAGTAAACAGCATTGCGCCAAGAACACAGAAAAAAATGCGGCAGTTTGCATTGCGCAGACGCTGGAAAAAGATCGGCAGCAGGAACAAGTCGAAAAGCTGAGCCAGAGTTGACGCAGTCATGGAGCGCCTGGATTGCTGCAGCAGATAATCAAGCGAGTCGGCTGAAGTTCCCTGTGAAATCGCAAAACCCAGCCAGTTGCATTGCAGACTGGTCAGAGTACTCAAATAAATAAAAAGCCCGAAACCGGCGACCGCGCCGGTAATCATCCGCTGCGCCTCCAGCGTTCCCTGGGTTGCATACACCAGCATCAACGCGCCAAGATATGGCAGAAAAAGCGCCGTCGAGCCAACGCTGAAGTTCAGATTTGCGGAAAAAACATTGACGCTCAACTCCGCGGCACTCACAAACTGGGTAAACACAAAAAGCAGTCCGATTGCTACATAGAAAGCGGCGCTACCGATAACCTTCCGCTGATTGTGAAGCAAGGCAAGGCCGACAAAAATGAAAGTCATTTCCAGGAATGTCAGGAGTACAGCATATAAGCTTTCCAACATAGACTATGCCTTAACTGTTCTTGAGGTTTTTAAGCCGGTCCCGCACCATCGCAGCCCGGAAAATATCACGCTCTTCAGCATTTAATTCCTTGCCGGCGAACTTCTGAAGATGCGCCGGATGAATGGTCAGGAAAAGTTCATTTACCGTAGGCAGATCCACCGTTGAAAACATGCCCATATCCACTCCGATTCTAATGTCGGACAGCGAATTCAGCGCCTCTTCGCTGGAAAGAACATAAGCGTGCCGGAGTATGCCGTAGGCCCTGCCGACGTGATCGAGCAGAAAATACTGATTTTTCTCAACCAGCGTCAGCCTGGCGTTTTTTTCGTGACTGATCAACTGCTTGATGACACCGCAAAGCCGTTCCATAATCTGTTGCTCAGATTCGCCAAGCGTACTTTGATTGGATACCTGGAACAGGCTGCCCTGATTGTCTGAACCTTCACCGAATATGCCTCTGACGGCCAGTCCAAGCTTGGTGATTCCCTGAATTGCTGCATTGATCTGTCCGGAAAGCACCAGTCCCGGCAGATGCAGCATTACCGAAGCGCGCATGCCGGTACCGACATTAGTAGGGCATGAGGTCAAATATCCAAGTTTTTCATCATAAGCAAAAGGCAGATGTTTTTCCAGTAAAGAGTCAATTCTGGAGATGTTCTTCCATACTTCCTCCAGTTGAAACCCTGGCGAAAGCGCCTGCATTCTGATATGGTCTTCCTCGTTGATCATAATGCCGGCGGATTCGTTGCGTTTCACGATCAATGCGGCGCCGCCGTCACGGGCAATAAATTCATTACTGACCAGGCGTCTTTCCAGCAGCAGTTCTTTCTCCCAGCGTGAAAGCTTATCCATTTCAAAACAAAGCGCTGACGTCCCCAGGCAGTTTGATTTCTCCACCGCCATCTGGATTGCGCCTCTGGTGTTGTTCAACTGTTCGGGAGAAGCCGCTATCGGAAAAGGAGTTCCCTTTATATTTCTGGCCAGCCGGATTCTGGAACTGATTGCGATATCATCATCAGGACCGCTGTCTTCCAGCCAGCTGACTTTATGCTTCAGAAGGCTGTCTATTTTCTGTTTATTGTCCATAGCCGTAAATCCTGAAATTACTTTTTAATTTTTTTCTTCAGTTCATTGATCATATCGCGTACCTTAGCGGCCTTTTCGTATTCTTCGCGCTGGATGAGCTCTTCAAGCTCCTTCTGATAGTTCATCAGTTCAAGCATCAGCCTGGGCGATTCGTCAGAGCTGTCAGAACCCGGCTTTTTGCCGACATGAAGCTTGCCGCGATGCATATTCTCCAGAGCGCTTTCCAGAATATCCCTGAAGGTATTGTAACATTCCGGGCATCCCAGCCGTCCGCTGTTTCTCAGTCCTTCGGTCGTCCAGTTGCAGGCAGGACAAACCAGCTTTTTTTCCTGTACCGGCGCAATGCCGCCCTGCTGCAATGCCTGCTGAAAACCGGGAATATTCAATTTTTCAGTCAGATTATATAACATTTCCGCAATGTTAAAACCTCCGATTTCCATAGCCGGATTATCTCCGGACTTCTTGGCTGCGCATTCGCCGCACAGGTGAATAGTTTTTTTCTGCCCGCTGATAATTTCCTGAATATGAATAGTCGCATCATTTTTTTTACAGGCGTCACACAACATATCCTCTGACCTTTCTCGCAATGACGTTTATTCTTGAAATATAGCCTTAATGAAAGCAAAAGCAAGAAATTGCTTAGTAACTCTTTAATACTAAAAACTAAACACGCCCCATTAATACGTCAAGTCCGCGAAGCTCTGACGGTGTAAGCGGCGAAATTCCGTCTTTCAGGACGGACTCGCAAATCAGGTTAATCCTGGCGGTGTTTTCCAGCACTTCCAGCCGGTCAAACGCCTCCAGCAGTGTTTTACCGACGGCCAGCGCACCGTGATTTTTCATAATCACGCAGTTGGCGGCGGCAGCCGCAGCCGCAGTTTCAAAGGCCAATTCGGATGTGCCTATGCAATGATATCCGGCATACGCGATTTCGCCGACTATGGCATATGATTCCGCCAGCAAAGTGGTATTGATCTTACGCGTTGTTGCGGCATACGCGCTGGCCGCCAGCGGATGCGCATGCACTACCGCCGATATATCCGGCCGCTTGCGGTAAATTTCCAGATGCAAACGGGTCTCGATGGACGGTTTCAGATTTTCCGTTTTCATATTGCCGTCCATATCCATCACCCCGATCTGTTCGCCGGTGATTCTGCCCTTATCCAGAGCTGAAGGCGTAATCAGCACGACATCACCGGATTTTACCGATATATTGCCTCCGGAAGTTGTTGTGAGCTGCTGGATATAAAGGCGGCGCATAAAATATGCTACTTCCTCACGTATTGTATCTATCTCAGACATGAAGTTCTCCGTAAAAATAAGTTCATCAGTTTTACATTGGTCCATTTAGATAATATATTTATAAAATAACTAATTAAAAGCATAATTGACAACAACCGGGAGATATTCAATGAAACTTGGCGTCATCGGCGGCAGCGGGCTTTATCAGATTGAAGGCATGGAAGACATTAAACAGCAGCAGATAGATACTCCGTTCGGGTCTCCTTCCGACAAATTTGTCTGCGGCAGCATCCATGGAGTGGAAGTAGTTTTTCTGCCGCGACATGCCCAGGGGCATCCGCTGATGCCAGGAGAACTTAACCACCGTGCCAACATTTATGCCATGAAAACGCTTGGCGTAACCCATATCCTGAGTATTTCAGCGGTCGGCAGTCTGAAAGAAAACATGAAACCGCGTGACATCGTCATTGTTGACCAGTATTTTGACCGCACCAAACGCGGCTCTGAGCATACCTTTTTCGGCAACGGCATCGTCGGCCATATCGCGTTCGGGCATCCGGTATGTCCGGAACTGGCGATACTGTCGGCCGCGGCGGCAACCGAAGCCATAAAAAAATCCGATAACACCTCCAGGGTTGTTCATGACAGCGGAACTTATGTTAACATGGAAGGTCCGGCATTTTCCACTATGGCTGAATCTAAATTTTATCGTTCCATGGGCTGGTCCGTCATCGGCATGACCAATCTGGCGGAAGCTAAACTGGCCAGAGAAGCCGAAATATGTTACTGCACTGTCGCCATGGTCACTGATTATGACTGCTGGCATCCGGACCACGACCATGTAACAGTGGATATGGTTATCGGACACCTGGTTGCCAATACCGCTATTTCCAAAGATATCATCCGGCGGGTTGCAGAAAAAATTGCCACCTTGAAACGCGCCTGCGCCTGTCCAAGCGCCCTCGCCTGCGCCATTATCACCAGTCCGGACGCCATGAACCCGGAAACCAGAAAGAAACTCCAGCCGATCATCGGCAAGTATGTGAAATAAATAAATTTAGCGGAAAATGACGTCGAATCACATCGCGCGTACTGTTTAAGGACTTTATGAAAAAATATATCGGCATCGCGATTTTCATCGCGACTTTATCTCTGGTTTCCACCTGCCCGGCACAGGAGAGAACTTCCGGCACAAACAGCCGCGGCAAACCCGGCTTCTGGGCGAGCATTAATAACTTTTTCCTGCCGCATCCGGAACAGCGGGAGATATTGCTGGAAAAACAGACCCTTTATTTCATGGTAACAGTTGAAAAAGGCGAAAATGGCTGGCATCATCTGGTATTTAACCCCAATCGCGGTTCTCAGGGCATATGGAACCCGCAATCACCGGATGAACTGATTTCCAATTATTGCAAATACACAACGCTTTTCCTGCAATGTATCGACCAGTATCCACGGCGGGTGCTGTTTGTCGGGCTCGGCGCCGGCATCATACCGCGCTTCATCCGGAAACATTTTCCGGCAACCACCATTGACATCATCGAGATCGACGGCGAGATCCCCGGCATCGCAGAGCAGTATTTCGCGTTCAAAAAAGATGATAAAACTAATATAACCATTGGTGACGGCCGTGATTTTATCAATCGGAATAAGTTGCAATACGACATCATTTTCATTGATGCCTATAATGCAGAAAATATTCCTTTTCAGCTAACCACCGAAGAGTTTTACCGAAAAATACGCGCCGCCCTTACCCCGGGCGGCCTGATGACCGCCAATATCGCCAATCTCGGCAAACCCAGGTTTATAGCAAGTGAGCTTAAAACCATTCAAAGCATTTTTCCGAATCTGGCAGTTTTTGTCTGTCCTGAACAGACCAACTACATTCTGTTTGCCCCAGTCAACAGAAAGTTTGACAGTACCGCAACCATGTCCAAGTGTGCTGATTTAGAAAATACATCAAACCCGGAATTGGATTTCAAGGCAATGTTCAATACCCGGCTGAAAGAGGAAGAGCTCAAAGCAATGACCAGCGAAGCTATAATTTTGAAAGACGATTTTGCGCCGGTTGAAACTATGAAATAATGGTTTAATTTTATGACTGGTCAGTAAATTCAGGGAGACCGTAATATGCATGCTGCCAATAAGAGTATACTCTATGCAATCGCTTTTCTGATTGGGTTTGCTCTGATGAGCTATGAAATACTGGGAGTCAGAGTACTGTCGCCTTATTACGGCAGCTCGATTTACGTATGGGGTGCGATTATCTCAATTTTTCTGTCAGGCCTGGCCCTCGGCTATGAGCAGGGCGGCAAAATTGCCGACAGAATCGCAGACTTGAATGTTCTGCGCAAAATAATCCTAATTCCTGCATTGCTGATTACAACATTTCCGGTTTACGGACAGCCCGTCTGCAAATTGATCTACGCGCTAGAACTTGATTCCAGAGCCAGTGTACTGCTGCTCTCCATAATTCTATTTTTTATACCATGTATTTTCCTGGGCTCAGTGATCCCGATTCTGGTGAAAATGCGGGCCGTCGACAGTCAAAAAATCGGATCCGCCGCCGGCGATGTTTACGCCATGTCAACTGCCGGCAGTATTACCGGTACTCTGGTCACTTCATTTTTCCTGATAAGCTGGCTCAGTGTTCCCAAATGTTTTCTGCTGCTCGGCATGTTTCTGATTGCATGCTGGCTGCTCTGTGTTCTCTTCCAGTTAAAAAGTTCTAAAGAGTGACTATTGCAGTAATCACGTTTCAGGGCTATTTTATGCATAGAAGCAGATTGCATAAAACAGTTCAGGAATAGCAATGAAGAGATTAAAAAAACGTTCAGTCGCATACTGGTACTATAAGATATTACGGGAGCGAGGCACGCCCGATTTCATCGCCCGCGGCTGGGCGGTGGGACTGTTTGTCAATTTCTTCGTTCCTTGCTTTTTCCAGGCGGCTGCGGCAATCCCGCTGGCGTTCCTGTTCAGAGGTTCGCGCATTGCCGCGTTTGTCGGCACATTCATCTCTAATAACTTTACGATTCCGTTTATCTATCCGGCGCAATGTTATATTGGCGGTTATCTGATTTGCAAACCGCTGTTTTATGAGCAGATAAAGACTGCGCTGAAAGAAATTATGCGCAATCCGTCTTATGACGCGATTTATCAACTGGGAATGCATCTGGTACTGGCCTTTTTCGCCGGAGGAGCGTTCCTGGGAATTATCTCAGCGATACCCGGATATTTCATCGCGCACCGCCTTACCGCGAAATATCAGCAAAAACGCCATGAGCAACGGATGCAGAAACGTCAGGCAAAGCTTGACGCCGGCAATATGATTTAAAAATTCAGCAGTCTTTCAATTGCCACGCAGAACTTTACCGGCATCGCGCAGCAGACGCACCTGCTGACGGTACTCCGCCGGCCCGATGGCATATATTTTTTTAAATACCTTGGAGAAGTGATAACGGTCACAAAACCCGGTGGTCTCCGCAATTTCCTCAATTGACGCTTCACTGAAATGAAGGCGCTTACAGGCCTGTTCAAGTCGTTTGCGGCGGAACCATTCCTGCGGAGGAAGACCGGTTTCCTTTTGAAACAGAATCAAAAAACTGTTGAGGCTCATCCCTGCCTGCCTGGCAAGCTCACGGTTGGAAATATTGCTGATGGCATCTAACAAATTCAGCGCTTGCTGAATCCTCGGGTCAAACTGTTTCAGCTGCGGCACGACATCATCCTGCAAACCTGACAAAGCTGACATCACCAAAGTCTTCACTGCGATCACAGTGCGCCATGAATACCGGTCCGCAAAAAATGCCGCCAGCGACTCGGACGCCAAAGCAAGCAGACGAAGTTCGCGTAATTGAAACAGCGCCGGTGCTACGCAGTCCAAAGGAGCACCGACCGAAAAATGAACGTAAAAATGCTCAACCTCGCTGACTGCTATGGTTGAATAAGCAGTTCCCGGCGACATCAGGAAAACTGAATCAGGAGTCAATTCCTGCTCCATGTCGCCAATCTTCACGAACGCGCCTGGCGTCTTATTCCAATACAGTCGCCAGTAAGACGCGGAAATATTCTTTTGAATCCAGTCCCAGTGCAGTTCGCCGCCCAGCAACGGGCAGTCGTACATGTGTATAGTTACATTAATATCTGTAAACATTTATATTTAATAATCCTGTTTATTGGATTAATATACACAAATATTGGATTAAAATCCATTTCCATTATTAAATTTCAGGATATAATAATCAAATAGAGCAATGTCACTATCGTCAATAAAGCATATAATAAAGGAACTCCAATGACAGGAAACCGCATACGTTATCTATTCAGTTTAATAATCATTATTTCCGGAGGTGCGCTTAGTGCTCAGGTCGCCCCGGCCGCTGCGGTCTCTGCTGCAGTAAACTCTGATCCAGCAGCGACTACCGGCAGGAATAACCGGATCGTTTTTAACGAGAATTCCGAATGGAAAGTGGTTGATATGTCTGATGTTCAGGTTAAAGCGGGCAGTGCGCTTGACCTTTCAGCCATTTCTGAATCTGGTCCTGCCGGCAAGCATGGCAGACTGATTATCTCTAAAAATGCCAAACTGGCGTTTGAGGATTCGCCAGATGTGCCCAGACGCTTTTATGGCTGGAATGGCATGTGGATTACCTCAAAATATTTTTGGAAACCGGATCCGAATGAACGTGACAAGAAAATATTAGGACAGAAGATTGCCGCATTTGCGCAACTTGTCAAGCGGCAGGGCTATGATATCGTTCGCCCGCTGGCGCTTGAAGCTTATATGAGCAGCCCCGCAAAGGATTGTGAATTAGACCCGGTTAGAATTGACAATGTTGACCGCCTGATTGCTGAACTTAAAGCCAATGGTGTTTATACCTATCTGACTATTTCAGCCTATCGTAACGGACGCTCTGACGGTAGCAAGGCCTGGAATGACCGGAACGACAATAAACTTAAATTGTATCTCGGTGATCCCGAGACCAGAGCACGCTGGAAAACCTTTGTCGAAAAACAACTCAATCATGTCAACCCGTATACCGGCATTGCCTGGAAAGATGATCCGGCTATTGCCGTTGTCGAATTCTATAATGAGCAGGATATTTACAGTTCTCCAGCACCGATTGCGCGTTTGTCGCAAGACACCCGCGATCTTGCTGCCGCAAAGTGGCGTGAATGGCTGCTGAAAAAATATAAAAACGTCGCGGCATTGTCGTTAAAATGGTGCGATAACAGTCTTAATTCCCACGGTGTTTTTGCAAAATTGGAACTTCCCAAAGATGATAAGGATACCGGACCCAAAATGGCTGACTTCAGTCTCTTTTTCAACGATCTCGCACGGGATGAAGTGAAGTGGTGCGAAGCCATTGTCCGGGATTCCGGATACAAAGGAATTATTGCCCAGTTTAATTTTTCAAAAAAATTAACTGACAGCGTGGCAAGATGGGAGAATACAGAACTATCCATCATAAATTGTTACACCGGCGGGTCAACGCTTAGCGGTCCTTTCCCCGGTTCAAAATGCTATCAGGGTGGAACTACCGAACAAGCCGCAAATTACTGGCGTGCCGGCAACGCCACGCGCCACGCTAACCGCCCGCTTATGGTTACCGAAACACATCATTTTTTCTGGAATCAATATCAGCATGAAGAAGGGCTAGTTTTTGCACCATATTCCGCGCTTCAGGGGTTTTCCGGGATGTTTGTCCATGAAGACCCGGTGGCTTTGGAAGTTTGCGACTTAGACCATATCTACGCAGACTGGAGTGCGCGCAATCCGGTCGCACGCGCCAATGATTTTCTCTCCGCCTGTCTATTCAGAAGAGGTGACGTGAAAGAGGCATCACGCCGGGTGGAATTGCAAATACCGAATAACTATTTAAATGCCAACGGCAATAGTCGCAAGGCGGCAAATACTGAGCAGGATAAGATTGCGCTCATGACCGGATTCGCCGTGGCATTCCCGCAAATACATGGTCGCAAGGCAGGCAATGTTAATATATCCCCCGCCGATATCGTCATACTGCCGGATAGCGGCGGGGAAACCGTGGATGGCGAGTGGACAACCAGCGTTTCAGAATCAAAGAATTCATCCTTTTCAATAAAAGATTTTGTGGTAAAATTAAAGTCAAAAGGAATTCTTCCGGCAACAAATCAAAGCAACCCCGAACGCGGCGTTTTTCAAAGCGAAACTGGCGAGATTACCATGCGCACAGGAGAAAAGCTTATTAAGATAATAACACCAAAAACCGAAGGAGTGTCACTACTGGCGGACAAGGCTGAATCGCTTGGCAGTTTAAGTGTTGAACGTTCAAGCGTTCCTGCAGCAATTGCTGCAGTTGCTATTGATGGTAATCCATTGGCGCAAGCTTCCCGCATTGTATTGGTCTATAATACAGCAATGGCATTTACCGGAATGGAAACTTCAGCAATAGATAGCTCCATGTTCAATACCATGTATAATATGGGTAAAATGCCGATACTGATGCGTACCGGAAAATTAAATATCACGCTGAAATGTAAAAATCCGGCAAAAATGGCGCTGTATGCCCTGCGGATTGATGGCACGCGCCGGGATAAACTGCCGGTTACTGCTGACGGCGATGTGCTGAAAATAACTATTGACACCGCAGCACTTAAAAATGGCAATACCCCATTTTTTGAACTGGTTGCGGAATAATGCTTAAAATAATATTTAAACGAGGAAAACCGATGACAGGAAAAAGCCTGCGTTATCTGTTCAGTTTAACCATCATTCTTTTAGGGGGGGCGCTTTGTGCTGAAATTGTCGCCCCGGTTGTTGCGGTAACTGCTGCAGTAAACTCTGATCCAGCAGCGACTACCGGCAGGAATAACCGGATCGTCTTTAAGGCGGATTCCGAATGGAAAATTGTTGATATGTCCGATATTCAGGTGAAAAAAGGAAGCGCGCTTGATCTGACAGCTATTTCAGAGAACGGCCCCGCCGGCAAGCATGGCAGACTTACGGTTTCCACTAGCGGGGAACTTGTGTTCGAAGATTCCCCGGCTGTACCGCTGCGTTTTTTTGCCTATAACGGTTTTTTCTCCACTTTCAAGTTTCTGGATGACCCGGATAAGAATGTTGTGCAGTCGCGTTTCGCCAAGCTGGCGGAACTGATCAAGCGGCAGGGTTATGATTTAGTCCGGCCGCTTGCACTTGACGGTTATATCATGAAAGGATCAACTAAAGATTGCGAATTTAATCCTGATAAACTCGACAATATTGACCGGCTTTTTGCGGAGCTTAAAGCGAACGGTGTTTATATTTATCTTGACATCGCGGCATATCGCTTTGGTATTGGCGATGGCAAAAAGGCTTGGAACGATAAAAATGATGAGAAATTAAAGATGTTCCTCGGCGATTCAGAAACTAGAACCCGGTGGCAGACGCTTGCCGAAAAAATGCTTAACCACGTCAATCCTTATACAAAAACCGCATGGAAGGATGAACCGGCCATCGTTTGTGTCAATTTTTACAACGAACAGGAAATAATCAGATACCGCGAATTTTCCAAGTATCTTCCCAAAACCCGGGAACTGTTGAATAGATGCTGGCGCGACTGGCTGCAGAAGAAATACCAGGCACCTGCGTCACTCGCCAAAGCCTGGGGCCGCCAGAACGTTGCCGAGTTCGATAAAATAGAATTGCCAGGTTCCCGCAACGGGTCAAAACCGGAAGCCAATGACTACGGTTTGTTCTTTTACGAACTTATATCCACCCAGATGGCATGGTGCGAGAATATCGTGCGGAATACCGGCTACAAAGGACTGACCAGCGGAATAGATTTGTCTTATGAAGCGATTGACAACGCCATCAGGTGGGAATATTCTGACATTGCCGGCAGTCACTCATACTTTGGCCACCCGTCTGATGCTGGTCAAAACGCTTCAAAAATGACCCAGGCAAGTTCAGTCGGGCAGGCCGCAGGTTACTGGCGAAGTGCTAATTCGACGCGCCTGGCCGACCGTCCGATACTTCAGACTGAATATAATCATTTTTTCTGGAATCAATATCAGCATGAGAATGGCCTGGTCTTTCCGGCTTATTCCGCCTTCCAGGGGTTTTCCGCGCTCTTTTTACATGAAGATGCCGTTGCGCTGGAAGTCAATAATACAGAATATGTTGACTTGATCGCCCGTAATCCGGTCAATCGCGCCAATGAATTTATTTCCGCCTGCCTCTTTAAAAGAGGCGATGTCCGTAAAACGGCACATCAGGTTCAGATGCAAATTCCATCTGCCTTCCTGAAGAGTAATAATAACGGTGTAAGAGCCGTCAGCAGTGAGCAAAACAAGATCGGTCTGATGACCGGTTTCAGTCTCACCTTTCCTGATATAAAAAGACCGCCCACACTCAAATCAGCTATTCCCCGGCCTGATCTCGCCATCCTGCCGGAAAGCGGCGCGGAAATAGCCGGCGGGGACTGGGCGGCCAGCGTCATTGAATCAAAAAATACCAAATTTTCACTCCATAAATTTGTTTCGGACCTGAAGACTAAAGGAATACTGCCGGCATCTAATCTGAGCGATCCCGATGCAGGAGTATTTCAAAACGAAACCGGCGAGATTACAATGCGTTCCAAAGAGAACCTTATCAAAGTTATTACCCCGAAAACCGAAGGCGTATCGCTGGAGGCGAACAAAGCGGAAACGCTTTCCCTGCTCCGCGTGGAGTCGTCAACCGTCCCAGCCGCTGTTACTGTCTGCGCCATTGACAATCAGCCGCTGCCGTCTTCTTCGCGCATGGTGCTAATCTATAACACGGAAATGGCATTTACCGGCATGGAACTTTCCGGGGACAGGACAATCAAATTCAAGCCGGGAAAATTACCGGTGCTTTTACGTGCGGGCAAACTGAATGCCACGTTGAAATGCAGGAACGCTGCAAAAATGGCGCTGTATGCCCTGCGGATTGATGGCACGCGCCGGGATAAACTGCCGGTTACTGCTGATGGCGATGTGCTGAAAATAACTATTGACACCGCAGCACTTAAAAATGGCAATACCCCGTTTTTTGAACTGGTTGCGGAATAATATTTAATAAAACATTATTGAAAATATTCCGAATTAACAAAAATAAGTCCAGCGGCGTTTAAAGGATAATAAGATGATACAAAACTGTGGCAATCAAGAACAAAATCAACCGGTCATGACCGCTTCGCTTCATACTGACTTCAAGCTGGGCGGCGAGATCGGGCGGAGACTAGCGGCTGTAACTGAACAGTGGATCATTCCAGCGCCTGCCGCCAATCCGGCGATGCTTGCCATGTTCCGGGATCGCGACCGCAAACCTTACCTGGTTTGGAACGCATGGTCCGGATTTTACGCCGGGGGATATTTGACATATGCGGTGCAGATCCTCCGGCTAACCGGTGATAGCAGACTTCGCTCGCATCTTGAACGGTTTGTCAAGGAACTTTGTGCCTGTCAGGATATTGATGGATACCTTGGCTGCTGGCCAAAAGAGTTTCGTCTTGTGAATAATCGTCCGCCCAACTCGCGTGTCACTCCTCAATCTCAAAATATTAACTCAACATGGGATTGTTTCGCACATTACTACATAATGATCGGCTTGCTTTTCTGGAGCGAAGTCTCTGACGATGATAAGACATTACATGCCGCGATCAAGATTGCCGACCTATTCTGCAATATATTCCTGGGCGAAAATAAAAAGCGATTAGTTGATACAGGAAGCACGGAAATGAATCTGGCTCCAATCCATTCCCTTTGCCTGCTTTACCGGAAGACCGGCGAACCAAGGTATCTGTCACTGGCAAAACAGATTCTTGGCGAATTCGCTGCTCAGGATGCTGATGGCAAACCTTTGGCGGGTGATTATATGCATGCACCGCTTGCCGGGAAAGAGTTCTATCAGACTCCGAAACCGCGCTGGGAAAGCCTTAATCCGATTATGGGGCTCGTCGAGCTATATTATCTTACCGGTGACTGCTCCTGCCGGATGGCTTTTGAAGCGCTCTGGTGGAGTATGCTCAAAGGCGACCGTCACAACAATGGCGGCTTTACATCAGGGGAACAGGCTACAGGAGATCCATTTGCTGTCGGATCGA
This sequence comes from uncultured Lentisphaeria bacterium, assembly GCA_903863035.1. GTDB lineage: Bacteria > Verrucomicrobiota > Lentisphaeria > Victivallales > Victivallaceae > CAIPAT01. Next base: position 3,850 of record CAIPAT010000428.1, on the reverse strand, counting down.
TTGAGACCTGCTGCACGGTGACCTGGATGACGATGTCAGTAGAGATGTTGCGGCTGACAGGAAATTCTGTCGTCGCCGACGAACTGGAGCTGTCCATGCTTAACAGCGGACTCGGCCTGATAAGCGCATCAGGTTGCTGGGTGACCTATAACACACCGATGGACGGTACGAGAATAGCGAGTCCGAATGACGAAACCGCTTTTCAAGCCCGCCCCGGAGGAAATGAACTAAGCTGCTGCTCGGCAACCGGGCCTCGCGCCCTTGGTCTCCTCTGCGAATGGGGATTGTTGCTTACCGGGAACGGACTGGTGCTCAACTATTATGGGGCAGGAACTATTAAGACGTCTCTTCCTTCAGGCAATATGGTCAGCATCATTCAGGAGACTGACTATCCGCGGAATGGCATAATCAATCTTTCTATTTCCACTGAACAGGCAGAGACGTTTACCATAGCACTGCGTATTCCATATTGGAGCAGCAATACCAGAATCCAAGTAAATCGCGAGTGGCAGGAAAATGTAAAAAGCGGGGAATATTTCAGGATGGCTCGACAATGGACAACCGGAGATACTATCCGAATGGAAATGGATTTCCATCTTCAGTTCTGGCAGCATCCGCCAACTTTTCAATATATTGAAAGTAACGATTGGGAAACTGAATGGGTGCTGGGCGGTCCGGTTAAGAATAGAGGCTGGTCGCCAGCAGGGCTTTCTCCTGGTGATTTACAGCTTGATAACGCAAAGACTATGGCAGAGATTATCGGATCATGCCAGGCGCAGCCGCTGCATTGTACCAGTGCGCTGGGGGTGATAGAATTCAAAAATATCTTTGGCAACGCTGGTGCTCATGCCGCAGCGTGGTGCTTTACTGAAATTGATGTTCCTGCTGATGGAGACATTCCATTAATGCTGGGTTGTGATTACTGGACCACCTGTTTGGTAAACGGGGAAAAGGTGGCGGAATTTTTCGGCGTTAAACAACGGCAATTTTCTCTGGTGATTTCTTTGAAAGCCGGTCTGAATCTAGTCGGCTTCCGGATTACGGCAGGAGCGTTCGGCTGGAGTTTGACAATAGCCAAAGGGGCGTTTATGCCTAAAGAGGCGGGAACAAAGACAGCATTTAAGAATTATGTATCAATATACCGCGGGCCCGTGCTTCTTGCCTATGATGCCCGTTTCAATGAGTCTGACTATACTCCATATAACATCCCTGTTCTTATTAAACCAGAACTGGAAATAGTTCCTGAATGGGATAAAGTTCCCTCTGATAATCCTTTAGTATTGGTAGAAGGCAAAGATGTGGATGGCAATCCGGTACGCTACTGCGACTTTTCCAGCGCAGGCGGTACCGGAAATTATTATCAGTCATGGGTGCCAGTTGGTTTTATATGTCCGGACGCAGAATTTTCCAGAACAAATCCGCGCCGGAGTGCCCCCGTGGACAACTATGAAAAGATACAGTAAATATAATTTGTGAGATATATAAAAATGAAAAAACCATCATTCTACTGGGGCGTCGGTATTGAGGATTGCTGGATGGCCGAACATGATGAACAACGTCTGGCACCGCAGATATCTATTTCGCACGATTTTAAGGCAAACCGGCAACCCAAACGGTTGCTGGATACCTATTTGTTAATGCAGCATTATACCATGTGGCGTGAAGATCTGGATCGTGCCGCTGCTCTTGGGGTTAATGCAATCCGGTATACTGTTCCCTGGTACCGGGCAAACCCTAAACCTGGCGTCTATGACTGGAACTGGATATCCAAGTCGCTTGATTATCTTGTCAACAAATTGCAGATTACGCCGATTATCGACCTTATGCACTATGGAACTCCGGTGTGGATGCAAAACAGCACATTGAATCACGACTATCCCCAAAGGTTCGCTGAATATGCTGCCGCTTTTGCCCGTCAGTTCAAAGGTCTTGTCAATCACTATACTCCTCACAACGAACCTCATCAAAATGTCGTTTGGGGCGGATATGCGGCAATTTGGCCGCCGTATCTTATCGGAGTTGATGGCTGGCTCAAAGTCGGCGTGAATGTGGCCCGCGGAATGGTGCTGGTCTCGCAGGCTTTGCGCTCCGAACTCCCTGACTGCATAATCATTTCTGCTGATGGCCGCTCTCCAATGCCGCCATCAGAAGTAGAGCAAGATTTATGCATCAAGATAGCAAACGGAGAGCGCGAGGAGTTTGACTTGCAAGTGATGCAGTTCCCCTGCAATTTGGCTTATGGCAAAGTCACGGTAGAAAGCCCGCTCGGACGCGGATTGATTCGTGGCGGCGAGAGTGAAAACTCTCTTGCCTGGTTCTGTGAACATGCCCAGTTGCCTGATGTGCTGGGAGTTTTTTATTATCCCGCCTGCTTTGAAGAACCGGGCAATGGCAGTAAGGAAACAATTGACCATTCAATTCTGGAAATGGTAACTCAGATATCCAGCTATGCCAAGCTTGTGAATCGTCCAATTTACCTGATGGAAACCAGCGGCGGCAATGACGACGCCCAGAAAGTCAAATGGATGAATGCCGTTGTAGATGGAATCAATACATTGCGGGATCATGGAATTGATGTAACCGGCGTGAACTGGTGGCCGCTATTTGAAGTACTGTTATGGCAGTATCGCGAGGATACGAGAACTGTATTTGAGTCTATCCGCCGGTGCGGTTGGAACAATGGTTTGTATCTGATAGAAGAGGAATTCGATGGTACGCTGAAACGTGTGCCTACTGCAAGTATCAATGCCTACCGGAATATCATTAAAAAATATCCGGACGGACCTGTTTGCTGTATGAATTTATTAAAATAATCATACTTAGAGATGTAAAAAAATAACATTAAAATAAATCTAAAACTGTAATTGGCAGAACGTTCCTGTAATCAGTCGAATAACTAACAACATAAATATAGTGAACCAACATGATGAAACGAAACAGTATCCAGTTCTTAGTTTGTTTAACGCTCCTTCTTTTTTGCGGTGCAATCTACGCGGATCTCGTCGCCCCGGCCATCACTATTTCCGGCGATCAAGGGGGTATAGAATTGAGTCCGGTGGCGCTCTCACCCGGGGCAACCACGACGTTTAAAACCTGGGGGCCGCGTAAACTGCTCGGGATTGAACCGCATCTATACGCTTTTTACGATCAGCCGGAATTACTTGAGGAAATCAATGCGGATTTACTCGCCTATTACCAGCGGGTGTTGCCGCAGTTATTTGATATTGTCACGCCGGATATACTTTTAATTGCCGAAGATTTATCCTATAATCATGGCCCGATGCTGTCAAAATCCAGCTTTGACCGGGTTATGGCTCCGTACTATAAAGTGTTGACCAAATTGTTAAAATCTTACGGCGTACATCCGATGATGGATTCGGATGGCGATATTACGCAGGTAATTCCATGGCTTTATGAAGTTGGCGCGGAAGGTTTGGGTCCATTGGAACGTATGGCGGAAGTGGATGTGGTAAAAATCAGTCAGCAGTATCCGGACATTCTGCTGCTTGGCGGATTTGATAAGACCACCATGCACTCAGGTGAAGCAGGAGTGCGTCTGGAATTCGAGCGCCTGCTGCCTGTAATCAAGTCTGGCGGCTATCTGCTGACCGTGGATCACCAGACGCCTCAGGAATGTTCGCTGTCCAACTATCAGCTATATCGCAAACTATTTCTTGAATATGCGGCTTTTTGAGTACAAGATGAATAGTTAGCCCAACTTCCGCGGACTAAAAAGTGCGAAGATTTTTTTCTACCTCAAAATCTGATTTTCACATTTTCTCAAAATCTGTAAGTCTTTTATTATCAATGAGAGAATTTTATTCTGAGTTTTGTAGTGCCAGCCCATTTT
>CAIPAT010000427.1 GCA_903863035.1 uncultured Lentisphaeria bacterium | reverse complement strand
TGGATATTGGATATTCCGTGTTGGATATTGGATATTCCGTGTTGGATATTGGATATTCCGTGTTGGATATTGGATATTCCGTGTTGGATATTGGATATTCCGTGTTGGATATTGGATATTCGGATTTGTTTCGTAAAGCCGGTCTGACGACCGGCGCTCCCGGGATTTTGGCACTATGTTTTACCTTGGATATTGGATATTCCTTGTTGGATATTGGATATTCCGTGTTGGATATTGGATATTCGGATTTGTTCCGTAAAGCCGGTCTGACGACCGGCGCTCCCGGGATTTTGCCGCTATGTTTTACCTTGGATATTGGATATTCAAATTATTGTTCGTTAAGTTATTTTAAAAAATCAACTGATCTTCAGCCAGTTTTTGATGAAGTGCATGTATTCCATGTCGCGTTTAGCGGCAATAATGCCATCGCCCGGACACGGATATTCAATTGCCACCATGCCTGATTTCAGGTTGTTTCTCAGGCCGGCGACAACTTCCATCGTATCAATATAGCCGGCGTCCAGATGGGTAACCTGATAGCTGTTTTTAAATTTCAGCAGATTCTTCAAATGAGCGTAATAAATTTTTCCTTCAAGCAGCGAGAAAACATCAGCGATTGATTCGCCATCATTGTTCAGAATGATATTGCCGTGGTCATAATTGATGCCGATACTTTCATGCGCGGTCATTGCCATCAGCTTTTTACATGGTTTGGCCAGATCATGCAGATAACCGTTATGAGTTTCCAGCGCTATCAGCATCCTGAGCGATGCGGCTTTGTCGCCGACTATGCGCAGGCCTTGCGCGGCTTTTTGATAATGTTCTTCAGTCGCCATGCCGCTGCCGTTAAGCTGAAATTCAGTATAATCAACATCTTTGCGTATCATCGCTCCGGTGAAGAAATTCATAGCGGGAGTGCCGCACTTGCACGAAGCCCAGTCCATAAAATCAAACAGCACATCACTCTGCTTTTTAACTTCCTCTGCCGTACCGCCGGTAAAATCAACCGTACAACCGAAGACAATATCCATTTCCGGATATTTCTGCTTCAAACGTTCAATTTTTTCCTGGTACTGATGCTGATCCATATCCGGAAAGCGGTATATCTGGCGCAGTTCGACGCCGTCGCAGCCGTTGATTTTGGCAAGATCAAAAAGCGTATCCAGTTTCCCGGCACCTTCATAATAATTCACATGCAGCAGAACTTTCATTTCTATCACCTTATATTAAAATTTAAACTGAAAAATAATTATATACCGGTTTTTAATATATGTCAATAAGAAAGCCGATTTAAATATTGAATTTAAACAATTAACAGGCTCAAGATAGAGTACTTTTAAAATCTATGCTTGCGGCTGATGGGATGCTACGGCTATCGGTATAAAACAACAAATATTTCAATCCGGGCATGGTACGAAAGTATCAGCCCGGCTTATATCTTGTCAGGACATATTACCCATGCGTTTTTTTAACAGGTAGCATTTTTATGGCGGCTGGAGTAGGATTCCATTCGATGTTTTTGTGAGACATTAACAATATTAAATAAAAATTATAATATATAAATGTTTTATATAAAACACTTTATGTATATTATTACAATTTTGCGTATAAATGTCTATTGACGCTTTGCATTATTTCTATTATAATAGAGAGCAAACAGTGTTAAGGAAAAGAAATGCTCCACTTTTACGAAGAAAATGAAACATCATCAAAAATATGTATTTTGTATTCATGCCGGTCATCGTATTTTTTTCTGAAAGGGTGAAAGATTATCAAGCGGCTGTATACGTTTACTGGAATATGAAACTGCCGGAAAGGGCGTGCTATGAAAGGTGTCAGTATCTACTCTGTAGCTGAAGTTGCGAAAGTTTCAATTGCTACCGTCTCAAGAGTCATAAACAATGACCCCTGTGTCAATATTAAGACTGTTGACCGCATCCGCCAGGCTATCGCGCAGAGCGGCTATGTTCCTGCTCCAGTTTCGGGACGGCGGGGGCGACGAAGCTGTCCACGCAAAACGATCCTGAAAAAGAACATAGCTCTTATAAGCACGCTCAGTGCTTTTCATATGAGAACCCAGGTTTATTCGAGCGTTATGCAGGGGATTGAGGCTGAACTTGGCAAACTTAACTTCAATCTGATAGTGCGCAACCTCCCGGTTATTGACCCCTGGTCGGCAATTCCCGGAAAAATTGACGGAGCCATTCTTTTTCATGTAAAAGACGATGACCAGAAACTGATTAACACGCTCCGCAGTCTATCCTGCGTAAGAGTGATGGGGCCGTCACTTGAAACGGATTTCTTCGATCTGGTTACCTACGACGATGCCGCAGTCGGGCGGCTGGCGGCAGAACATCTGCTGAATCTCGGACACCGGCGTTTGTCTTATATCGGCTCACTTGACCAGAAGAACAACCTCCGCGTCCGCGGCATCTCCTTTAAGAAGGCGGTCATGGCGGCTGGCGCGGAATTTGTCGAGATTGAAAAAGGCGCGGACAATCTCCTGCTGGAGGATGGCAGTTCCCAGCTTCCAAACATGAAGGCGCTTGGAACTGTATGTGAGGTACTGGCCGCTATGCCGAAACGCCCCACCGCTTTATTTGTCCATGCTGATATACTTGTCATGGGGCTCTATCACATTCTGCCACACTACGGCATAAAGCCTGGCGTTGACATTACTCTGGTCGGCACAAACAATGACCGCGTCTATCTGGAGCACCTTTCACCGCGACCGGCAACCATCGACATTCATGCTGAACAGGTAGGCCGCAACGCGGTGGAACGCCTCCTGTGGCGGTTTGACAATCACAAAGAGCCATTTAAAAATATCGAACTGCAACCGGAACTAATTCAATAAATATAACCAATTAACAAAAAAAGGGGGAACAAATGAACAACAACCCAAAAAGTCGTAACATCAACAAAAGCAACAACTTCACACTAATTGAATTGCTGGTTGTGATCGCAATCATCGCGATTTTGGCCTCAATGCTGCTGCCGGCGTTGAACAAAGCCAGGATGGCGGCCAGGAGGATTTCCTGTGCCAGCCTGGAGAAACAGATGGGGGTGGGGTTCGCATTCTATGCCAATGATAACAATGTTTTTCCCCTGTCGAGCTACGACAATCCTGGTCTTGACGGGACGGCCACTAACGGATTGACATGGGCAGAAGCCATTCTTTACGCACAAGGAATTAATCCGTTTAAGGACACCAGCTTCCCTCGTAAATATGGGAAATTATTCTCTTGTCCAAGCGCACCCATGCCGTCAAGTCAAAATAACTTCGGCTCACTCAAGCTATGCTACCAGATAAATAATCAGAGAAATATGTCTGACCAATCAAATAATGGCATTGGCTATGTCGACGGGGTTAGGTGGAGGCGCGTAAACGAAGTACGTTCCCCTTCTAAAACTTTCGCCGTCGCCGACGTGCTTATGACTAGTTATTCGTACAGGGAAGCTAATGCCACACAAGTACGTTTCCCGTCTGACTTCAGAACGTCATCAGCGCCGCAGTTTTTCCATGGCCTTTGGAACAATTTCCTTTTCTGCGACGGACATGTCGAGCTGTTGAAAGTCGAGGACACAATAGGCACCGGCTCGATGACTAACGGAAGACTCTATTGGCGTTGCGATGGAAAGCCGTGAGTTAGGACACGGAAGAAACGTCATCGGATTGAATAATCAACCGCAATGAAATTTAAGATGTCCCTTTGTTTAACCGCAATACTGGTCGGCACAACCCAGTTGGTTGATGCCGACGGTCATGAAGTGCCGGATTATGGTTACGGGGCGATCCAATACAAGTTACAACTATGAGGTAATTAATTATGTCTACAGAGAAGAGAATCATGTTCGAGTTGGACGACGGCAGGAACGTGGCGGGCGCCGTTCATCCTGGTTACTGTTCCCGTCATCCCGGAAAGCCGCCGGGCGGACCTTGTCTTGTCCGTAAACGCATCAGAGGAGCTTATCCCATGAAACAAATGTGTTTCTTAAGTGTATCTGTCTTAATGTTTGGCGCCGCTTTAGCTTCCCATGCCACCGATCTGCCCGGAAGCGGCAGTCCGGCGGCGCAACCGGTGAAACTGGCTACGATGGGTGAGGCCTCGCCGGAATTTGCCGAGGAAACCGCGCAGGCATTTCTTAAGTTGCTTGACCTTACTATTCCCGAGATGGCGGAAGTGAAGACGCACGCCGACAAGGCGGACTGGACGGGCGCGCTCGACGCTTACCGCGATCTGCTGATTAATAATCTCAAACGAATCACGCACGATAAAAAACTGGAGCCCTTGCATGCACACTGGAACGCAAGCGGTTCCGAGGATTTGCTGGAGGGCTACGTGCTCACGGGGCGACATGCAGGAGGGGTGTCGGTCAATTACCTTGGCAAGCCCGGTCAGATTGACTGGTTCAAGATCGGGGTGGATTTTGTACAGGGTCAACCAGAGGGGGTTGCCAAAAGTGTAAGCGACAGTAGCGACCGAGATTTCTGCGTCCATCTAAGCTCTATGCATCATTTCGCTCCCCTGGCCGAAGCCTATTACTCGGGGCAGATATCCCGCCGTCGCCAGGGTCCCGTCGGAGGCCAGTGGACTCAACTCAAGGAGGTAAGGTCTCCCCAACCTTCGGGAGATATCAAATATCTCAAAGCCTGGTTGGGATCCTGGGAGGACTTTGCACGCCGCCAAAAGGCGGGTTATGCAGAGGTAAACAAAGCAGGCAAGATGAAGCTCTACAATAGCCTGGCGGCCAGTCAGTTCCAGAAGCTCTTCGCAAGTTGGCGAATAGAGCAGTTCTGGGGTCAGTTCGAACGAGTTTGCCAGCGGGTACCCGACGGCAAATTCGGCGATATATCCAGCGTGGCGCTGGCGGTCATTCTGACGGAAGTAATCAACAATCACGTCGCCATCGTGGCCAAGAGTATTGGCGGCGTGCCCAACCAGGCAGCCGTGGCGGTGTCGGCGGTCATGGAAACATGCTCCGCGATGCCCGGCCTGAAGGCAGGTACAGCCTGGGAGGAGGCCGCACGGTCGCAAGTCGCACAGTATTACAAGACGATTAACATGCCCGACGGGACTAATACGGAGCAGGCTCTCAACTACAACGGCGGCAACCCCGCGCTGTTGGTGAATATGATGAAGCTGTATCCGGGCAAGCCGGAGTGGATTCAGGAACTTGTTCCTTACGCGGAGCAAACGCTGCTGTACCTGACGGCGATGTTGCGCAACGGTTCGCATCCGGGTTCGTGGCCGCGCTGGGGCTGCGACGACCATTCGCTGGAAGAGTTGCTGCGCGGCTACATGGCGTATCTTCCCAACGCCGACGTGGAAAAAATCCTCGCGCGGGTGTTCGGCCCGGAGGACAAGGGCGATCCGTCCTTCACCTCCATCCAGTTTCCCTACAGCGGATATTATGTAATGCGGACGGGGTGGCGGAAGGACGATCCGTTCTGCATCTTCAAGTCGAGCCGCCGCCCCCTTGGCCATGCGCGTGACGACAATAATTCCTTCTTCCTCGGCGCTTTCGGGCGCGACCTGCTGGTCGATTCCGGCACTAGCACCTATGGCGAACACGCGGTAAACAAGTACCTGGACGGCACGTTCTCAAAGAATTCCATCGCGGTGGACGGCAAGAGCCAATTGCGCACGCAGATCGGCCAAGGCAACCGTGGCGCGATCACCACCTCGGATGCGCCCATCGCCAACAGGTGGCACACTTCAGTCGCGTTCGATCTGGCCGAGGGCGCTTACGAAGCAGGTTATGAAGACCCTGCGATTGAAGTGCGGCACGAGCGGCAAATCATTTTCCTGCGTGAGCACTCGCTTTGGATTGTCACCGACCGCCTGCGTGGCGAGATGAGGCCGATGCCCGCAAATGAAACACATACGTACACACAGGCCTGGAACTTTGACGATGAGTTCGGCAAAGACCAGGTACAACTGGACGAAAAGACCCGCCGCGTCTGGTCCGACGATCCCAAGGGTGCGAACGTCGGCATCTACAATTTCAGCGCCGCGCCGCTCACGTACAAGAAATGGTTCGGCGAGGTGCTGGAGAACGGAGAGCATCGCGGCTGGGTGCGTGGAAAAGGCGCTGAGGCAAAAACACCCGCCGTGGATGTGCATGCCACATGGACAGGCAAGGGCGAGCAAATATTGGTCACGCTGATCGAGGCGCGCAAGGACAACCAGAGCCGCATTGCGAAAGTTGAATCCATCGGCAAGGACGGGACGCAGGGCTTTCAGGCAACGCTGGATGACAAACAGGTTATCACCTATCTTGCAGCGCTGGATGAAGCGCCGCTGGGGGCAGATAAAATTGCCATGCGCGGCAGTGCGCTCCTCACGCAGACCACTCCCAAAGGCAAAACGCGCGGGATTGCGCTGGATTGCCGCGACTGGAAGTCCGGCGGCGAGAACGTCCAGGTTCGCAACTTTGAGTTCACACGGACCAAGGGGCAATTGACGGATATTCAGGAAATCCGCTATCCCGAGGGCGCGCAGCCGCGCAAGCCGGGTCTTGAAAACTATCTGGTTCCAGAAAAAGATTTAAGCAAGGGGCTGGTGGCTCGCTGGTCTTTCGATAACATCACCGGCAGCACCGCGCAGGATGGCAGCGGCAACGGTCTCGATGGAACGGTATCCGGCACAAAACTTGTGGATGGCGTCTGCGGCAAGGCGCTTGAGTTCGGCCCGCGCGGCTTCATGCGCATTCCGCATAAGGAACTGCTTAACCTGACCGAGGGCTTCACGATCTCGACCTGGGTAAAATTGCCCGCCGATGCGCCGGGGTTCAAATCGCTCGCTTATAAGGCGGGGTGTTACGATTTCAGTCTGCTCCGCCTGACCGTTACCAGCCCCAAAGGAATCGGCGATGTGTCGGCGAATGTTGTGCGCGACGGCAAATGGCATCACGTTGTTGCCAAGTGGGACAAGACGGATGGATGGCTGCGTCTCTATGCCGACCGGTGGGAATTGGCCCGGAAAGCATTCTCGAATCCGCTACAGACCAAAGAATCCGACCTGACCATTAGCACCCGCGATCCGAAATCCACCAATAGTTCGTTGCAGGGCTGTTTGGACGAATTGCGCATTTACAACCGCCCTCTATCTGACAAGGAAATCTGGACGCTGTATTATCAATGCAGGAAATGACACTCTTGAAAGGAATAAAAGCCATGTGCCAAGTCCTGTTGATTAATTTACTGAGGGGGGTACAAACACCTACGATTTGACAATATGATTCAGGGGGGCAGCTACGGGCCGAAGCCAGTCCGGGGGACAGTACCTCTCTTCCAGAATTTCAGCATCACGCAGGCAGGCGCAACCGGAGTAGAATAGGTTCGATAAGCGTACTGAGCAGCTTGCGGCGCAACAAAATTCGAAACAAACTTAGAAAAAAAGACTTTTCAATTGAATAATCACAAGGCAAGGATGAAAATTGCAATGAAATTAAAGATGTTTATTTTTATAACCGCCATTCTGGCCGGCACTGCCCAATTTTGGGAAGTTACCGCCGCCGAAAAGCCTGCCGCCGACACTGTAAAGTATCAGGACGTGCTCGCATTAAAGCCGGTTGGCTATTGGCCGGCCGACGAGGGTGTCGGCGATACGCTGAACGACCGTTCCGGGAATAATAACCATGGTCGCATCAACCATGTCCCCTGGGCCAAGGACCTGCTTGACTTCACCGGTGCCTATCAATGGGCAGAGGTCTCGGCCAGCAAAAAGTATCAGAGCAAGTCGCTCACCATCGGGGGCTGGGTATTCATACGCTCAAAGCTCGAAGGCGGCGACTGGCCGAACCGCATGGGGATGCTGCTGATCGGCAACAGGGACTGGCTGAACGCTGTCGGCGTACAGCTTTGCGTGCGCAAGCAGGAATTGCTGGATGTGGTCAGCAGAGGCAAGAAGGATGTGTTCGGAACGTGGCTATGGTCACCGGAGAAGCGTCTGGGTGAGGGAAAGCCGTCGCTCAGCATTGGCGAGTGGCACCATCTTCTCTACACCTTTGAGGCGACTCAATGGAAAGACGTTGCGGCCACCCCCAACCTGGCTCTTGCCGCAGCCGTTTCAGCGTCTGACGACGGAGGAGACGCCGCCCATGCGCCGAAGAACGCCATTGACGGAAACCCGGACACCTCATGGGCGCCTGGGGCTGGAAATATTTCCGACAATAAGAAATGGATACAACTCGACTTTGACAAGGAGACCCAGCTCAACAGGATTAAACTGGCGGATGCCGGCAAAGGCGAATTCTTCAAGGCTGGAAAGTTGCGCTTTAGCGACGGCAGCCTCATCGATGTTCCGGCTTTGAACAATGAATGGGACGCCTTTTTCACGGGCAAGATGGTGCGCTGGATTCGATATGAGCCAGGCGCCAGCCAGGGCGCAAGGCCGGGATTGAAGGAGTTCGAAGTTTACAATTCGGACTTTACCGTCTACCAGGAGGAAGGCGTGATCACCAACATGAAATTCGGCGACGCCGTACGCGGCAAAGGCTCGCTCTATCTCGACGGACGCCTGCTTGCGACCAAGGGGGACATCCCCTACAAGAGCGTGAACCGGAGTATCCAGATCGGCAATGACGCCTACTGGTGGCATCAGATGAATGGGAAATCCGGATCGCTGGACGGATCGGTGCGGGACATGGTCTGGTTTGACCGGGCATTGTCCGCGGAAGAGGCCGCCCGGCTTCAAGAGGTCACCAGGCCGTCAGTAAAGCCGAAGTTTTATGGCGAAGAGATGGTTGTACTCAATGGTCGCGGCATTGCCACTGGTGATTTGAGCGGCCTCACTGCGCCGCTGCGCCGCGCGGCGTTGCAACTCTTCTGCAAAAAGGATGCCTCCACCCTGCAGCCGTTGTCAAATGCCCTCCTGCCGGTGCTGACTGCCGCCCTCCAGGAGTCCGAGTGCAGGCTGCCGGCGACACAACTGCTGCTCAAACTCAACAGTGACCCGGCCCGTGCCGTCCTGCGCAAATCCATGCCGCAAATTATTTCGGTCGTACAGGCCGCCGACAAGGCACAGAGCGAACGTGCCGAGACGGCCCTTGCCCTGGCCGCCATGAAACAGGACGCCGCCAGCGCCGCTACTGTACTCGGACAGACCATGAAAGACTTGCTGAAGCAGGAGGGCGAGCGCCTGCCGCGCGTCGAGGATCTGCTGCGCAATGCCCTGATCCGGGCGTTGCTGGACATCTCGCCCAATGATCCGCAGGTACGCGACATTCTGGGGCTGGCTCTGGCCAAACCTATGTTAACTATCATGGATATAAGCAAGACGCGTTTCAACGCGGTGCGGCAACTGGCGGATGACCGTCGTTACATGGATGCCCTTGAGGCTTTCCGCAAACTGCCGCCGGAGGATAACAGCGAGCGCTTTTTCAGCTATCAGGAACCGGGCAACCGGGATTACACCTCGACCGTCCACGACAAGGGAGTCACTTACAAAGTTGGCACCGGCAAGGCATGGCAGGGCGGGGAGAAGGTTTCCAAGGAGGAATATGAGAAGATTATCGGCAAACTGGCCGGAAAGTATCCAAATGCGAAGGACTGGCGCTTATCTGATTTCCCGCATCTCTATCGTATCCCGATCACCAAAATCACCCCCGATGGAACCCAGCAGAAAGTCTATCTGGGAGGTGAAGATTTTGTCATCGACGGCACCGACCAGAAAATGCGCGGGTGGTCCCTCTTCGTCGATGAGGCCGGCCATATCCATCTCATGGGTGGGCAGCACAACGTGCCTAACCCCGACAACTACATTCCCGGCAGTTGGGAAAAGAGCGGAATTCCACGGGATCGGAACCATGCTGACTTTCCTGCCCAGATGTATTGGGTCACAAAGGAGCCCGGAAACATTGAAACCTTTGAGTTCGTCGGCCGCAAGTCCGATCCCCGCGCCATCCCTGCCAGCTATTTGAATTACATGGTCTTTCTGCAGAGTCCCGTCAACAAAACCTTCCTATACGGACGGGCGGGGGCGGTTGGCTGGCAGAGCTGGGGCATGTTCAGATATGACGCCGGGACCAGACGCTGGGCGGCGGTCGGGGGCGACCCTTTCGATGTGATTGAGTCGGCGCGGCATCATGACTCTAACTGGATAAACTATCTGCACGATCCCGTCCGCGGCACCGTCCCAAAAGCTCCCACCGCCGATCGCCCGCTGGCCTGGGCTTGGGAGCCTCCCTTCTACAATTTCTGCAGGGATGACTGGGGCGCCAAATTCGACAAGACCGGCCGCCTGCACATAAAAATGAAGATAGAAGGACTCGACAGTGGCGGCTATGTCCAGATTTCCAGCGTCTACGCCTATTCTGACGATAACGCCAAGACCTTCCGCCGTGCCGACGGCTCTCCGGTTGTTCTGCCTCTGACCATCAATCCTGCGCCGGAGCACAATGCCGACATGATGAAAAACGACACCGACCAGTGGTGGAACCTGTGGCTCTCGATCGTGCAATACGCCGGATTGAAATAAGCATTGGCGACGACGGGCACAGCGGAACAGGTTTTGTAATTATCTTTGAAAACCAGATTATTTAATCCAGAAAGAGGTGAGCGATGAAGTGGATGAATTGTTGGATGTTCGGGATTTGCGCGATGCTGGCTGTGTGTGCTGGAACCGTGAATGCGGAGACGGCGAAGGCGCCGGTACCGCTTTGGGATTTGGCCAAGGACGCTTTCGCGGCCACAACCGGGCGAGTCGAGCGGGTGGACGGGCGTGTCATGATGGACGGGGAGAGCGCCTTCGCCATACCCAACAGCGCGATTCCGGATCCATCATGCTTCACGATTACGATGGAAATCCGCTTCGGCGCGCTAGAGGATCGCAGCGTGTTGCAGTTGCTGGATCAACGGGTGTCCGATACTGGGTTCGCGGTCGAAGCGCTCAAGTGGGACAGAGGCAACAAACCGCTGACGACGACGGTGAACGGCATTACGTACGGGGCGAACCGTTTCCTGGCCTCGTCCAATCAGGTGTGGCAATTCGTCTTCGCCGTGCGGGACGGCGTGGTGGCGGTGTATCAGAACAATGCAGCCGGGCCGCAGTATCTACTGCGCGTCACACCGAACCTCGCGCCGATCTGGGTGGGACGCACGCAGGGCCAAAAGGATAAGAAGGCAATCTCCGGCTACGAGATACTCAGCATGAAGGTGTACGGGCCGGACTACAAGTACTACCTGCCGGGAGAGTCGGCGGATACGCTGAAGAACGGCTATGTCGGCGGACAGGGCTGGCTGGTACGACTGCCGGGAAAGATCGACAAGCCACTGCCGCGCATCCTCTATTATGGCGACTCCATTTCCAATGGATACGGGGAGCACTTTTCCGCGCTCATGAAGGACAAGGCCTACTGTTATCACTGGTGCGGTTTCGTCGGCCGCGTGGAAAGCTTCCCGCCCGCCGCATTTGAGGCTGCCGCGGGCGTCGCGCCGTTCGACATCATCATATTCAACAACGGACTGCACTCGCTGAGTTGGACGCCGGACAAGGTCACGGACACCCAGATCGAGACCGTTCTACACAACATGATCCAGGCATTCCGCAAGGGCGCGCCGAAAGCCAAACTGGTCTGGGTCGCCACGACGCCGCACACGGCGAAGGGCCGCCCGGTCACCGACGTGGGCGAGCTGAACCCCATTGTCATCCGGATCAACACGCTGGCGGAGAAAGTCATGAAGGAGGAGGGCGTGGACAGCGTGGATCTCTACGCTCTGCTGAAGGATCGCCTCACCCTCGCCCTCGGCGACCAGTACCACTGGTCGAATGAGGCCTACCAATTGATCGCCGAGGCCCTGCAGAAGAAATGTGACGCGCTCCTGCCGCGCCCCACCTCCGCGAGTGCTATCGGGGTAGTTAAATAGGTTACAGTGGTGCTTCTGTTTATTTTGAAAACAGCTAGGGAGACAAAAAATGAAGAAACTGGAATTCCAGAAGATTACCGATGTTGCGGCCGACACCAAGATCGTGCCGTTGGGCGCCAGCACCGATTCCGGTCTGCCGATTGGTTATTACGTGCTGTACGGGCCGGTGGTGGTGGAAGGGGGATCACCTGCGGATCACGCAGATCCCGCCGCGCGCCGTCTACCCGATCGAGGTGAAGGTCGTTGCGTACCAGTGGGGGCGATACGGTGACAAGCCGGTGCGCGGTGCCGGACCGATCATGCAGACCTTCATGATCACGAAAGCGCGCCAGTCCGGTAATTGAACTCATAGGAATCAATAAATTTAATAATAGTCATGGGAGGAAATCAATGGTTAACACTCGTAAATTCACTTATACCGGAGATAAAACACGGGAAATATCTTTCCCTCTCGGCGGGATTGGAACGGGCTGCATAGGGCTCGGCGGCGACGGGCGGCTTATTGACTGGGAGATTTTCAACAAACCGAACAAGGGCAGCTTTAACGGTTTTTCGCATTTCGCAGTGCGCGTGGAACGCGGCGACAAGGTAATCGACGCACGAATTCTCAACAGCGATTTTCTCGGCAGTTACATGGGGGATCATCATTCCGGGGCGCATAATCACTTCGGCTTCGGTCCGTCACGCAACACGCTGGCCGGACTGCCACACTTCCACTCGTCAAAATTCATCGGAACCTTCCCTGTGGCTAAGATTGATTTTGTGGACAAGTCTTTTCCAGGACATGTGTCACTTACCGCCTTCAATCCTTTCATTCCGCTCAATGACCGCGACTCCGGCATTCCGGCCGCGTTCTTCAAGATCGAGGTGAAGAACACGACACTGGAAACATTGACCTACGGAGTGGCCGGGACATTGGCCAACCCGCTTCCCGAGCCACAGTCGCACGCCATAGATATATCAGACGATGGTTGCGCCCTCCATTTGCGCAGCAGCGGTTCCAAGAGCACGGAAACCGTCTATGGCGATCTCACCCTGGCCACAGACGCCAGCGCCGCGCAGGGACAGGCCTACTGGTATCGCGGCGGATGGATGGACAATCTCGAAACCTACTGGCGTGATTTCACCACCGCAGGCGCCATGCCTGAACGAAGCTATCCTGCTGACAAAACCGGCGGCGGCAACCATGGCACCTTGCTTGCTCCGTTGCGCCTGGCTCCGGGACAAAGCGGTATCATCCGCTTTGTCATCACCTGGAATTTCCCGAATTGCGAAAATTACTGGTCGCAGAAAAAGGACTGCGACTGCACTTCCGGTTCGTGCGGAGAAAAGAAAACCTGGAAAAATTACTATGCCACATTGTGGCAGGATTCCGCGGCCAGCGCCGCCTACGCCCTCGCCGAGTGGGAGCGTCTCGAACGCGAGACCCGTCTGTTCCGTGACGCGCTCTTTTCGCCGGATCTTCCGGCACCGGTGCTCGACGCAGTTTCAGCCAATATTTCAATACTCAAGTCGCCGACTTCCCTGCGGCTCGAAGACGGCACATTCTACGGCTGGGAGGGCTGTTGCACTGGCGGCGGTTGTTGTGAGGGCTCATGCACCCATGTCTGGAACTATGCCCAGGCTTTGCCGTTCCTGTTTCCCCGGCTTGAGCGCGGCATGCGCGATGCTGACTACCGCTACAACCTGCGGGAAGACGGCGGCATGCCGTTCCGCCTGCAACTGCCACTCGGCGCACCGAAATCGGCATTCCGCCCCTGCGCTGACGGCCAGCTCGGCGGCGTGATGAAGGTCTATCGCGACTGGAAGATCAGCGGCGACACGGAATGGCTGCGCCAAATCTGGCCGTCAGTAAAATCCTCGCTAGAATTCACCTGGAATCCGAAAAACGTAGACCTTTGGGATCCGGAGCGCACAGGCGTACTGCATGGCCGTCAGCACCATACCCTCGACATGGAGCTTTTCGGACCCAACTCCTGGCTGACCGGTTTTTATCTCGGAGCACTCAAGGCGGCATCGCAAATGGCCACGGCATTGGAAGAAACGGCTAGCGCCGCAGAATACGGGAGAATTTTTGAGAAGGGCAGAAAATGGGTGGAGAAAAATCTCTACAACGGGGAGTACTACTATCAGAGCATTAAACTTGCCGATCGAGGCCTGCTTGAGAAATTCAGCGCCGGCGGCGAACGTCTTGGTGGAGACTATGGAAACAGGAGTTACTGGCACAGCGAGCAGAATGAACTCAAATACCAGATAGGCGAAGGCTGCGCCACTGACCAGGTGCTGGCCCAATGGCATGCGGATCTGTGCGGACTTGGCACGCTTTTCGATAAAGAGCGCACACGCTCGGCCATGACTGCAGTTTTCAGACACAACTTTAAAGCCTCCATGCGCCACGAAGCAAATATCTGGCGGCTCTACTCGCTTAACGACGAGGGCGGACTCATCATCTGTTCCTGGCCCGAAGGCCGCCGCCGTCCGGCCATCCCATTGACGTATGCGCCGGAAACAATGACCGGCTTCGAATACGCCGCCGCCTGCGCCATGATTCAGAACAACTTGCTGAAAGAAGGGCTTGCTGTGGTGAAAGCTGTCCGTAACCGATATGACGGCAGTCACCGCAATCCGTGGAACGAGATCGAGTGCGGAAGCAATTACGCCCGGGCCATGGCGAGTTTTGCCCTGCTGCCCGCACTAAGCGGTTTTGAATTCGACATGACGCGGGGCATGATCGGTTTTTCTCCGAAACTTAAGGGGAAAGATTTCCGTTGTTTCTGGTCCGTGGATAGTGCATGGGGAACTGTGCATGTGACAAAGGCAGGTATCACGGTAAAGGTGCTTTACGGCAGCCTTGAATTGCAGCATCTGCGCTCTTCGCAATTCGCAAAATGCCGTAAAGTAAAGGCGATGGTAAACGGGAAAATAATCAATACCATCATCCGCAATGGTGAAGTAAGTTTCGAATCTGCTGTCACGTTGGCGGCCGGAAAAAATGTGATTGTCCTGAAATAAGTTCCGGAACTGTTAATTGAGGCAATTACAAAAGTAAAGAATAATAAGGATTAAAAGTGTAAAATCTATGGGCTCACCAGTGATCCAGCTTCCAACTGAACCTGCAGACGACCTCCATGGCAAATCACGGTGGAGCGTTGGCAGTTTGACCTATACCAGCGCAGGTCTGGTTGTTCTCTTTCTGCTGCTGCTGCTGGGGGATTTCGGCTGGATGATGCGCGAGCGGTCCCTCGTGCCACTGGGACAGTTGCTTCTCAAGAAATTCCAAACCAGCGATCTGATGATCAGTTTGCTTTTCGGCTCAATTCCGGCCGGACTCACCATTATAATCTGGCCGATCGTGAGCGTATGGAGCGACCGTACGCGCAGCCGCTGGGGACGGCGCGTGCCGTTCCTGTTCTGGCCCACTCCGGTGGTGACCGCGGCGATGGTGGGCCTGGCCTATTCACCGCAAATCGGAGCATGGCTGCAAAAGCTGCTTCACGGGACAGGGACAGTGAATCCATGGGTTATCGGCGTGTTCGCCGTATTCTGGGTGCTTTACGAGGTTTTCGCACTTGTAATCAATAACATCTTCATCGCCCTGGTGAACGATACGGTGCCGCGCCGGATCATCAACCGGTTCTTCGCCATGTTCCGCATGGTAAGCCTCGGCGCCGCGGTATATTTCAACTATTCGCTTATCAGCAAGGCCGACACTCACTCCACAGTTTTGTTTTTAAGCATCGCCGCCGTGTATCTGATTTCATTTCTGGTGATGTGTGCTTTTGTCAAGGAAGGCTCCTATCCGCCGCCGCCATTGATAGAACACACTGGCGGGATTTTTTCCAAGATCAAAATATATATCTGCGAGTGCTGCCGTGATCCGTTTTACCGGACGGTGTTCATAACCATGGCAATC
This sequence comes from uncultured Lentisphaeria bacterium, assembly GCA_903863035.1. Classification (GTDB taxonomy): domain Bacteria; phylum Verrucomicrobiota; class Lentisphaeria; order Victivallales; family Victivallaceae; genus CAIPAT01. The sequence continues at coordinate 37,725 of CAIPAT010000427.1, read as the reverse complement.
GTCGGCCTGACCTTCCAGCCGGTAAATATCTTCAGCCTCTTCGCAGCCAAGTCCTACGGTATTGATACTGGCGCATACGGAAAAGCCTGTGCGCTGACCGCTATAATCGCCGTTTTTATCGCCTTCCCAGTCGGCTGGCTTACTGACCGGTTTCATCCCATGCGCACCGGGCTGGTGTCGCTTGCTCTTTACGGTCTTCTTATGACGGCGGCATACTGGATAGTGCGCGGACCGGAGACATTTCTGGTCATGTTCGTTTTGCATGGCGTTGCCGCCACCACTTATGGCACCGCGGTGTCCGGACTGCTGCCGATGCTGTTCCCGCGCGAGCAGTTCAGCCAGTTTTTTTCGGCCGCCAACATACTAAGCAACATATTAGTAATGATTGCTTCACCAGTTCTCGGACAACTCATGGATGTGACGAACCATAATTACCGTATCATGTTTCTGCTGGCCGGGCTGATCGCGTTCTCGGGTTGCGCCTGCTGGCTGCTGCTTAACCGCGGCTTTGTCCGCAACGGCGGGGTAAAATCCTATCAGCCTCCAGAAGTGGAGGGATTTTAATTTAGAACAATATACATAGTCAGGTATCACACGTAATTTTGAAAATACAACGATAATAATTAAATATGAAAATAAGAGCTGAAATATGAAAAAAACAAAAACGGTTTTAATGGCGGACAACGTCCCATTTTACGATGGAGACATTGTCGAATATGTGTATGGCACGGACCGGGTCAATAATATCCGTGAAATATGCGACCTTCATCCGGTTCGGATTAACTCCGGGAACCTGGAGGCGGAATTGCCCGCGTTAAATGAAACGGAAGTAATCTTTTCATGCTGGGGAATACCGAAATTTACCACTGCGCAGCTTAATCAGATGCCGAAACTAAAAGCGGTGTTCTATGCTGGCGGGTCAGTCAATGGCTTTGCGTTGCCGCTGATTGAACGCGGCGTAACCGTTTGTTCCGCAGTTCAGGCCAATGCCATTCCAGTGGCGGAATTTTGTCTGGCGCAGATATTGCTCGCCTGTAAAGGCGCCTATCATAATTCGCATCTCTGCCGTAAAGGACCATGGCCGCAAAGTGAAATGCCGGTAGGTCGCGGAGTATATGGTGAGACTGTGGCGCTGGTTGGCATCGGTGCCATCAGTCGTCACCTGTTAAAATTGCTCAAACCTTTTAATTTACGGATTATCGCGGTCAGCAGTTACCTGGCCAGTACCCCCGACCAGGTCAAAGCAATGGGTATTGACAAGCTGGTGAGCATCGAAGAAGCGTTCAGTGAAGCTTATATCGTGAGCAACCATTTACCCGATAAGCCAACCAATAAGGGCATTTTGAATAAAAAGAATTTTGCCTCCATGCGTAAAGGAGCGACGTTTATCAATACCGGACGCGGCGCCCAGGTTGACGAGTCAGGTATGATCGAAGTGTTCAAGACGCGCACTGATCTTACCGCATTGCTCGATGTCCAGCACCCGGAACCGCCGCTGTCCGGCAGTGAACTTTACACTCTGCCGAATGTCCACATGACCAGCCACATTGCCGGCAGCACGAATGATGAAGTTCATCGTATGGCTGACTTCATGATTGAGGATTTTCAGCGCTGGCAGGAAGGAGAAGAGTTAAAATATGCGGTCAATCCGCAGGAACTTGTAACAAGGGCTTAAATAATGATCAGGTCAGGAATATGCAGTGTGACGCTGGCGAAAAAAAGCGTCAACGAAGTAATCGCAATTGTAAAGAAAGCCGGACTCGAAGGCATCGAATGGGGAGGCAATGGTCATGTACCGCACGGTGATACAGTCATTGCGGCAAAGGTAAAAACTCTCACAGAATCTGCAGGTCTCAAGGTTTCATCCTATGGTTCCTATTACCGGGCCGGAGTCAGCGAGGCGGAAGGATTGAGCTTTGCCAGTGTGCTTGATACGGCGGTGGCGCTCGGTGCGCCGTCCATCCGCGTGTGGGCTGGCAACTGTGACTACGGCAAGGCTGATGAAACCATTGTTGAAAAAGTTGTCTCAGACACCATGCGCATCGCCGATATGGCCGCCAAGGCCGGAATTACAGTGACATTCGAATTCCACGGCGGCACACTGACCGATAACAACGACAACGCGCTAAAATTCGCATCCATGGTTGAGCATCCGGCGATCTTTTTCTCATGGCAGTCGCCGCATGGCTATGACATCGGGCATTGTCTCTCCGGACTGAACGGTCTCCTGCCGCGCCTCAGCACAATCCACGTTTATCACTGGACTATCGGCTCATACGAGAAAAACATGTTCAATGAAACAGTCCGTCCGTTAAAACATCCGGAGGATTTCTTCAGTCATCCGCTCGCTGACGGCGAGGAAAGATGGCGTGAATATTTCAAGGCGGTCAACACTACCGGCTGCGATCATTTTGCTTTGCTGGAGTTCGTTAAAGACAACTCCCCCGAACAAGTAATTGCAGATGGAAAAACTTTAAGGGAACTGCTATGCCGATAAAATGGGAACCTGCGATTTATGAACACAAGGCCGCGTTAATCGGCTGCAGCCCGGCTGAGCTAGCGTATTCCGCGGAACTGCTTACCGAAGCAGTGCTTAGAGAATATGAAATCTACCAGTCTGATTATATTACCGTCGGCCTTGACGTTTACAATGTTGAAGCCGAAGCTCTAGGCGCAAGATTAACCGCGCCAGAAAAAAACGAATGTCCTGACCTTGCCGGAACACTTTTTGACCTGAACCAGCTTCCAGAGCAACTTGCCTTGCCTGATATTCCCGCCGCCGGGCGTTTCAAACTTTTGCTTGAATCCGGGAAAAATATTCAGAACGCGATCGGTGATAAGACTAAAGTGCGTGTAGCGGCTTCCGGCCCTGTCTCCATGGCGGCCAAACTTGCCGGGCTCGAAGACTTGATCATGTCATTGATGCTGAGAGACGGCAATGCATTGCGGCTGCTGGAATTCACTACGCAAATAGCGGAAAAATGGTGTTCATGCCTGCGCGGGAACCAACTCCAAGCAGTCGTTTTTGACAGCATGGTCGCACCGCCGATTTTCAGTCCGGACATGTACGAACAGTTTGCCCTGCCACTGCATCTGCGGTTGATGAAACTGCTGGCAGATTACGGGCAGCGGGAACGTGAGCTGGTCATCGGCGGCAATACTGCGCCGATAGCCGGATTATTGCAACAAACTGAAGCGAACATCCTGCTATGCGACTACGCCACTGATGCCGCCGCATTTAAATCAGCTATCGGCGATGATTCAAATTTGAAAGTTCGACGCAACATCAATCCTGCTTTGCTGATTGACTCCGATATGGAAGAACTTGCGAAGAAATTCGGTGCGGAGTTGGCGCTGTTCAGCAATCCAATAGCTGGAACAGGCATTTTGCCGTATGATTTCATGCCGAATACTTATCTTGCATTTCAGAAAGCATGTATTGTGATAATATAAGGCTGCTATCGTGCGCAGATTTCGGCGACTACTTCGCGGTCGTCGAAATGGGTGTGAATGCCGTTCTGTTCCTGGTAATTTTCATGACCTTTGCCGGCAATAAGCACGATGTCACCGGGATTGGCGCTGGCGGCGGCGAACATGATGGCCTGTCGGCGGTCCGGCTGCTCGACGAACAGTGTGCCTTCAGGAATACCGAGTTTAATTTCTTCGATAATCCGCAACGGGTCTTCGGTCCTGGGATTGTCATTGGTCAGAATCACCATATCGGAATATTGAGCCGCGGCGGCTCCCATGCGCGGGCGTTTGGTGCGGTCACGGTCGCCGCCGCACCCGAATACGGTGATAATGCGTCCGGTGGCGATGGTTTTCAAAATGGTCAGCACTTTCACCAGCGCATCGTCGGTATGCGCATAATCCACGAAGAAATTGACTCCTGGCTTGGAGACAAACTGCTGCAGCCTGCCCGGCACATTAATCCTGCCGCCGATGGTTGCGACAATCTTTTCCGGGTCAAGCCCGGACGCATAAGCGGCGAGAAAAGCGCCGGTGAGATTATAAATATTATGTTCGCCGATTAAATTAGTTCTGAAATTTAAATCCTTTCCTTCGAAACGCAATGTAAAGATTGTTTCCAGCGAATAAAGCTGAATATCTTTTATCTGACAGGCGCAGGATTGTTTTTTGCCGAAAGACAAGTCGCGGCGGCCGGCGCCGCACTCTTTGAACAGGCGCTCGCCGTAAGGATCGTCAGTATTGACAATCATCGCGCCGTCTCCAGCCAGATATTCAGTAAACATCAGTTTTTTCGCCTGATAATAGTTCTCCATATTCAGATGATAGTCGAGGTGATCGCCGGACAGATTGGTAAAAACCGCCGTTTTGAAGCGGGCGCTGCCGGTGCGATGCTGATCCAGACCGTGGCTTGATACTTCCATGATCACATCGGTACAACCGTTGTCCGCCATGTTCCGGAATAATGTTTGAAGTTCTCCGGCTTCCGGCGTTGTTCTGGCCGCCTCCTGCACCTTCCTGCCGTCGGCGTATTTAACGGTAGTGATCAAACCGCAGCGGCTGCCGCCTTCAGTCATAATTTTTTCCAGTACAAACGCCGTGGTAGTCTTGCCTTTAGTTCCGGTAATGCCGTGGAGTGTCAGTTCGCGGGCGGGAAACTGGAGAAAGCATTCCATCGCCAGGGCATAGGCGAAATATGCGTCTTTTACCTGGATGTAATCCACGCCGGAAACGAAGGTCTCCAGTTTTGAAGTATAAATTACAGAAGAGGCGCCTTTTTTAATCGCGGTTTCGATAAAGCGGTGACCGTCAGCGGCCGCGCCTTTAATCGCGACAAAAAGCGAACCTCTATCAACCATTCTCGAATCATTGGTAACTCCGGAAACCAGCAGTTCCGAAGCCAGCCGGATGTTGGTGATGAGAGGTTTCAGACAGTCTAAATATTCATTTACCGGTTTCATGGCTGCGGCTCAACCTTTTCCAGATGAACCCCGTGCGAACCCTTAAGCAGAATCATCTTTCCAGGCATCAGAACGCCTGCAACTTTTTCAGCAGCTTCGGTTGAATCCCGGCAGACCACGACATCAGCCGCTGGCTTGATCTCGCTTACGGCATCAGCCATTCTGCTGCCGACGAAAAAGAATTCAGCTTGCGGGAATAATTCCAGCGCGGCGGCTGCGACTTTCTTATGTTCAGCATGACAGGTTTTGCCCAGTTCCAGCATATCCCCCAGCACCAGTACCAGTTTATCCTGTTCGGCGAATTCATTCAGCCAGTGGAGCGCGGCCAGCATGCTGCCGGGATTGGCATTGTAAGCATCATTGATCCAGGTCACGCCGTTTCTTTCACTGACTCTCATGCGCATGCCGGGCAGTACGCAATTTTTCAGCCCTGCGACAATACAATCAGGATCAATCCCAAGCGCGACTGCGGCACATGCACCGGCGGCGGCGTTTGCAGCCTGGTGAGCTCCGGAAAGCTGCCATTCGAACCGGCGGGACTGATTATTTAAGCATTTAAAAACCAATTCGAGAGCGCTGCCGTGCAACTTTCCGCCCAGATACGAAGCTCTGACGTCAGCCGCGGCGGTGGTTCCGAATCGCATGATATTGAATTTAGCGGCGGCCGCTTCAATAATCTCCATTCCGCTGGAAACATCAGGAATAACCGATGTTCCGGCTGGATTAAGATGCGCTAAAATCATCGACTTCTCCCTGGCAACCCCATCCAGGTCATGCAAATGCTCCAGATGGCAGGGCCCGATCGAATTTATTACCGCGACATCCGGGCGGGTGCAACGGCTCAAAGGCTCGATTTCGCCGTGATGGTTCGTTCCCATTTCGATCACCGCGTATTTGTGTTTATCCGTCAGCGCAAGCAGGTTTTGGGGTACTCCCACCTGATTATTGGTATTGCCGGCAGTCGCGAGAACCGCATCGGGACCGGCGGCGGCAACCAGAATCGAACGAATTATTTCCTTAACGCTGGTCTTGCCCATGCTGCCGGTTACCGCTACAGTTTTAAGCCCTTTCAAGCTGTTTTTATGAAATGCTCCAAGCTTCTGATATGCCAGCACTGTATCATCAGTCAGCAAAACCGGAATCTTCCAGGCAGGGTCAATCCGGTCAGCGAATTTCCGGTTGATGCAGAGTGCCGCAGCCCCGGCGGCAATCGCTTTCGGCAGCAAGTCGTGGGCATTAAAATTTTCCCCGGCAAGGGCGATGAAAAGCGCGTTTGAACAATTCTCGCGCGAATCGGTTTTCACGGCAGCGATGCTGACCGGAGAAGCCGGTTTTTGATGCCATTCCCCGCCGGCTGCCTGTGCGATTTCCTGTAAAGTAAAAAGTCCAGTACTCATTTCATCCTGGTAATAAAATAGTCGATTGTTTTCTGAAGTCCTTCACGAAGCTGAATGGTCGGCTTCCAGCCGAGTACTTCGCCGGCCCTGGTTATGTCCGGTTTACGCTTAGTCGGATCGTCCTGCGGAAGCGGGCGGAATACCTTGCGGGATTTGGAGCCGGTCATTTCAATCACCAGATCGGCAAGTTCCAGCATGGTAAACTCGCCGGGATTTCCGAGATTGATCGGGCCGGTAACTTCCGCCGGAGTATCCATCATTCTGACCAGGCCTTCAACCAGATCCGCAACGTAGCAGAAACTTCTAGTCTGGGAACCGTCGCCATAAATGGAAATATCTTCATTCTTCAGCGCTTGAACTATAAAATTACTGACCACCCGTCCGTCGTTCGGCAGCATTCTAGGCCCGTAGGTGTTGAAAATACGCACCACTTTGATCTGAACTCCGCACTGGCGGTTATAGTCGAAAAACAGCGTTTCCGCACAGCGTTTGCCTTCATCGTAGCAACTGCGCAGCCCGATGCAATTGACATTGCCCCAATAAGCTTCCTTCTGGGGATGTTCCAGCGGATTGCCGTACACTTCGGACGTTGAAGACTGGAGGATTGGAATTTTAAGCCGCTGGGCAATGCCAAGCATGTTGATCGCCCCCATCACACAGGTCTTGGTGGTATGGATCGGATTGTTCTGATAATGAACCGGCGATGCCGGACACGCCAGATTATAGATGGCGTCAACCTCAAGAAACAGCGGCATGGTAATATCATGACGGATAAGCTCAAAATCAGGGTGAGCAAGCAAATGACGGATATTGTCTTTCGAACCGGTGTAAAAATTGTCCACGCAAATCACGTCATGGCCGTCTTTAAGCAGACGATCACACAGATGAGAACCGATAAAACCGCCGCCGCCTGTAACCAGAATTGCTTTTTTACTCATGATTGTTTAATCTTCCGGGTGTTTGTTAATATGATTCTTTATTTTATAGTTCTAATGTTTGAGAAGTCAGGAGTCAGGAGTCAGAATGTAAAACTTAAGACCAGAAGACAAAAGAAAGCAACCATCAGGCAAACAGAATTCAGAATGTAGAGCATAAATCCCCGGTTCTGACCGGCGTTTAATTGTCTTACTGTATTTCTGCATTTTCTATGTATTCTTTAGTTTTCTAGATTTATTCTGACTACTGACTTCTGACTTCCTTTTTTCCGCCTCAGTCATTTAAATTTAAAATCGTCTTAACTTTATCGGCGCGAAAAACCACTCTTATCGTTGAATTGTCATCAATCCAGTAAATCCAGGTGCTGTTTTCCAGCGTCGGGGTTCTGAAGGCAGCCGGAGTTCCGTATGCCAGCAAGACATCGCGCCGGTTCATGCCGGCTGTGACAATGCCTTTTTCAAGCTTGCTGACCACGGCCGGGTCCATGTCTTTGGTCTGCTCGACCTTATCAGACAAGGTAAAAATCTGTCTGAGGTAAGTCTCAACCGGAACCATCATCAATGACTCATCAAACTTGATCGTGTACTGAATACCTCTCATGTCTTTAAAGACAACCTTGCCGCTATCCGCCCCGACAACCTCGATTTCAGTACCGAACGGGATGAACTTCCCTTTTTGAATATTGACGCCGGACATCTTGTCAGGGTTCTGATACCAGAGATTGCATTTAGTATAAACTTTACTGTTAACCGGCTGCTGCAACACTTCCGGAACAATTACTTCTCTGGCACAACCGGCAAGAAAAGCGACAGCCGCAGCCGCCGCGATTAACATACTTTTACGCATATAGCAATCCTTTCTGATTTCTAAAATTTATGAATAAAAAATACACCATGTCCGCTATTAAACAAGAGGCAAAAAGCCGGTATTTACTGCAAACCAAAGAAAAATCGCAATGCGTATATCGATTATTGAGACCGGATGAGCCAATTACAAAACTCAAGTTTTGCAGGAATTTAGAATTTAGAATCTGGAATTCAGAATGAAATTCGAACTAAAAACATGATTTATTCTGACTCCTTCTGAATTCTGACTACTTTTGCAATTACCTCTTCTATTATTTCAATACCTTCGCCAACGGGCAGAGCGTTGTATCAACTTCTTCACCGGAACGGTATTTGCTCAGAAGCTGGCGTGAGCGCTCAGCCAGCCTGCGGCGGACTTCGCGCCTTTCGCCTTTGATGCGGGCGATGGACATATTGTCATACGCGGTCGTCTGATGACGCATCCAGGCAATTACCGCCGCTTCCGCACGGCGTTCCAGCGGAATCAGCTGCGTTCTGGCAACGGTACCGCTGCCAACCGGCACGGCATGGACGGTCACGGCATCGGCAAACTTCTCCGCAAACGCTGACCACTTTCCGGCAAACGCCAGAAAAGACAAAACCGCGTTACGAAATTCCACTTCATATTTTTCCTGTTTTGCCTCCCGGTATTTTTTGCCCGTTTCCAGTTTTTTCAAATGTGCCGGGTCTGAACGTTCAGCTTCGAGCCGGGCCTTAACCTCTTTTACGACATCAGCGGAAGCCCACAGACCGATTGATTCAATGCGATTACGGCGGCGATGAACCATAAGCCAGTAATCCCCGGCAGCCTTGAGCCGGCGCGTTAATCCGGCATCTCCGCTCTCCACGAAAATCCAACCGGCCGGCGGCGTTAAAGCTTGTCCATCGTGCAGCACCTTGTCTTTGGCGCTGCCGGCCCATACAACAAATTCTTCTTTTTTAACTGCCATTTATTTATCCTTAAATGTATAAAGATTTATCAACAAAAAACAAAGTAGCCAATATTTATCCTGAATCGTAATAAAATATCCACATTCATAATTAAACCATGAGCAGGTTTAATTATTGTTGTTTTAAAATAATTTGCTTTTCCACCTTAAAAGCAGATGCAATATCTTTTACCGTTAATTTCCATTTCCCCGGTCTGCTATTGATGGCAAATTGAAACTTTATGTGTCCATTGCCGTCAGGCAGATAAATATTCTGGCTGTAAACAGGATCAATTTTTCCGGACGGGTCTTGCAGTTCAACTCTTATTACATGAGGGCAGATATTGTTAGAAGATGCTTTTATTTTTGCCTCTAAATTAACAACCTCCCCGAGGCTGTATTCACCCTTGCCGTTAATTTCAATTCCTGTAACCTGATATGGCAGGAACGCATACAACTGCGCGACTGCCGGTATTATTCTGCTCTGAATTTTATCGGTATTGCCCAGATATCTGCCATCTCTCACACTGTAAACATGGGATTTGAACGGCATCGTTATCAATGCCGAAACCGCTTTTTCAGGTGCGATATTGTTCCTTTCTTCGGACTCGCTGATCAACCCGAGGTATTTAATACCGCCGTCCTGTTTCGACACTGTCGTACATGGATATACCTTGCCGTCAAGCGTTATTCTGCATAGCGGATTAAGTCCGGAAAACTGCAAGATTTCACTTGTAATATTCCTTAATTTTTCAGCAAGCTCTTCTGGTCCTAGCGACACTTTGGATACTTCGCCAGCGTCACCTTCCGGAATTATATTTTTGTACCAGTCAACAGAAATATTGAAAAGAAATGCATTGCCTTTGCCGAATTTGTTACAAACCATTAGCGGAGTATTATTATTGCCTGATGTCCCCATTGCCTTTCCGCTGACAGTTTTAAAATCCTTTTCTCCTGCAGATATTTTCATTGAATATTCACCGATACCGAACTCCGGTGCAGCTTTAATACGTACATCGCAACCCTCGATTCCCAGAATGCTGTTTGATCTGTCCACCCCGAAAACTTCATCGAGTCTTTTATTGGCAATGCGCTTGCCACTACCGTCAAAATACCCAACCCCGAAATCTGCGACTACAACTCCGCCGCCGGAAACGAATCTGCGGATATTTTCAGTTTGCTTTTCCGAAATACAGAAGGCAGCCGGAAGCACAAGCACCTTGAATTTTTCATTATTCAATCCAGTTTTTTCCAACTCATCCTCGCTTATGAGAGAATAATTATATCTCAAGTCATTCAGCAGTGTTTTCCAGCTTAACAGCGAATTTTCCCATATCTTATTGCCAACGGTAACCATCGCGGCAAACATTGACGCTTGAGAATGAAAAATGGCTACAGATGTTTCTTCCGCTTTTGCGCAAAGTAGCATTTTGGCGGTACCGCTTTTCAGTTCTTTAATTTCCTCGGAGGCAATCTGGATGTTCCGGGAAACACTTAAATCTCCATATAGACATGTACCGGTTCCGCCGTGAAAAAAGCAATATGCATTGTTATCCCTAAACATTCCCACCCATGGCCGACAGCGTTCATATTCTTCTCTAGTAATATGAGCCGGGACATATCCGCCGCCCCATTGTCCGGAAACAAGCCCGTGCCTGGAAAAAGAGCGAATCAAGTCAGTCTGTATCCCACCATAATAAGCTAGATAATCAACTGTTTTCATCATAACGGACCAGTCATAGCTGTATCCGGGATTTTGTGTTCCGGACAATCCCACTTTGGAGTCTGGTATTATTTCATTGATGTACTGTTTCGTAAAACCCACCCAGTTCATGGCAAACACCCGGTTCATAAATATTTTGTGGTCCAGCCAGCGTGCCATGTTGTTCTTATTTTTTAAGTCTACTTCATTTTTCTGAATTGGAATAACATCCTCCCATTTTTTGAAAGCGGTATTCCATTCTTTGTTTAAATCGTCAAGAGACTGATAGCGCTCCTGCAAATATTTCCTAAAACCGGCAAGGCAATGTTCGGAATAACATACTGTGCCTGACATATAAGACTCATCCTGCAGCAAATGCTCTCTAATTCCATAAAATTTATATTTGCCCTTCTCCATCATTGTATGTATTATGTCACGCACTTTGCGCCAATGCTCCATGTCTGAATAACATGGAGAGCGTACCGGATCGGGGTTAGTGTCGGTCATATACTTTGCTTTATAATCATTTAAAATCGTGCCAGAACCATATGCAAGCGGACGAAGATTTGCATTGTTCAGCCCATAAAAAAGACCTTTCGTGGAACCAACCCATTGGTAGGAACATAAGACTGAATCAAAGCCCAATTCACGCCATAGGCTGAAAGTCTGGGGCTTGATGCCCCAAACATACGCCTGCAAGTCAAGCAGATCCCTGTATCTGAAAGGCATGGAAAACTCTTTCATACTCTGCGCCAATACTTTTCCGTCTTTTATAACTTTTATTAATACCCGGTAAAGCGTAGTATAAGGCGGCTGAAGGACAAAAGAAAATGTCACAGAGGACGCGGCTTTTTCATTCATCCGCCATACAATCCGGTTGTTTGTGTCTTCAACCATACATTGCAATTCAGCCCCTGCCGGCGCGTTTTCAAGTTCAATCTTCAAGTTCACCGGTTCATCGTTTTTATAACATAAATCAGCATTATTGAAAGCTATCTCTTTTATCTGACACGACTCAGGAACATCTATCCGTCCAGCGCCAAAGTCATAGATATTATCATCCTGAGCAGCCAAAAGCCAGTAGTCCACCACACTGGTTCCGCCAGACAGTTCTGGCGGTATCGGAATATTGATTATATTCTCTCCGTCCTTCAGGGAAATATCCTTTATCACTTCCGGGCCTTTTTCTTTGAATAAGGAACTAAAACACATTTTCAGGCGCGCATTTAAAACGGAATCACTTTTTACTTTAAAGTCCATGGTGTTTTTCAAAGCGTCCTGCTTGTATTCGGTAAATGATGCCGATGAGGATTTACCTGCTGTCCATTCAATTGCTTTAATCAAAGGGATATACATATATTCCCAATACGGAAAACTGCGTCCGTAATAGTCATTATAAAGTATTAGAGAATATTCCTTCGGAACACAAGGATAATATTTTAAAGCGTTGTTATCATTTTTATTTACTACAGCAACACGCCCTTCATCAACTTTCCCCAGGGAGCATATATTCTTAACAGCAGCGTCCGGCAGTTTCCTCATTGCCGGCATGAGTAAAAATCCGGGCAAAGTTTGAATAGCCCTGCCTTTCAATTCTTCAGGAATGTTTTCACAATCCAGCAGCAGAAGACCTTTTCCTTTTTTCAGAACGTTCATAAGTAATTTTGTCAGTTCCGGCTGTTTGCCTTTGAAGTCAAGCCCATATATGAGCGTCATGTCATAATTTGAAGGATCAGCTTCCTCAATGCACATCAGTGTATACGGCTCAAGTTCATCTGAATAGGTAGCACTGTCAGCCATGCCTAAGTACATTCTTGGCGGGGTCAGCATTTTGCGTAAAAGCGGTATATAGCGATAATCTGCAATACTCATGCGCTGCAGCAGTTCAACTATCTCTCTTTTACGCATATCAGCCACTGTTCCGTGCTGGGTGACGAGAAATAATATTGAAGGAGCCTCCGAATTAGGGAGCAGCCATTTCACATGCGGAGTCAGATAAGAAATGTTCAACTGTTCAAGAATATCCAGCGGTTGATACGTTGTCTGTTTGATTCTAGTCCGTTCCGCATCTACCGGGATTCCCGTATATGATTGAGGACGGATGGTTACATTTTTCACCAAGACGTACCCGTCAGAACCTTGCGCATGAAACTTCATAATCATGAAAGCCGCGTTTTCGGGAGCTTTGATGAGTTTTGTAAAGATCTTCCAGTCAAAGCCTTTTTTTGCCTGATTGAAAGTTTCGTGACCGGTAATAACACTGCCAAATTTACGTGTAATCTGCTTGCCGTCACGATCATACCAGCTGACGGTTGCGTATGTCAACGCTTCCCGATCCGGGGCAATTTCATATTTTTCAGCATATGTGAAATAATAATTCTTCCCGCCCTGTACTGCACAGTGAAAACTTATAAAGCCCGATCTATTATTTTTTGGTTTTATAATTTTAATACAATTTCGGCCATAAGGAGTATCTATTTTCTGAATTGTACATCCATCTGCAAGGCATCTTTTTATGATGGAACCCGGCATGCCGGCAGGCCAGCCAGTTTTTGCATCAATATTTTCAAAAGCCCCATAACCTATAAGGTTTGCGTCTGCCGGGATATCAGAGACATCGGATTTTTTATTCAGCGGGCGGTTGAAAAATACCCGGTATTTCTCCTCTGCTGCAGCAATATCTTTATTCTTTTTGCTGTATCTGCCGTCAATAACTTTAATATCGTAAACTTCCGTTCCGACTCCATTAATTTTAAAGATTACTTTACCATAATCGCCATCAGCTTTATATTTAAATGCGACAGGGGCTTTAAAATCCGGATTGCCGTCGTTATCAATGCGGTAAATACTGATATTTTCAGGGTTCTGTACTTTTATGTCAAGCGTTATTTCATAAAATCCATCACATAAGGCGCGAGGAATTGTTACTTCCTGCCAGTCTTTATTCAGTTTTTTTGTAGATTCCTGATCCGCCGCATACAATGGGCCGACTATCAATATCACAATGCCGATGACCATAAATGCCCTGACTAACAATTTCCCGATTTGATATTTCATCCATCTTGCTCCCTTATTTTTTCAGCCTTGAGTATTCTGATCTATTTGTTATCAATGGTCTGTTTTCTTATCTATAAAAAGGTCTAATTTTAAAAAACCTTGCAGACGAGTTACCGCTTACCGGATATCCGGCTCCCAGTATATTCGTCAGCGTAAAGACCATCCATTCTCGCGGCGCCATTGCCTGCGGCCCAGAGATAGACACGCCCGGGAATGCCGCCATAGACAAAACCGATAATATGCGCGCTTTGATAATTACTGACTAAAGGATGCCACGTTTCCCCTGCGTCCGTGCTGCGCAGAATACCCGCATGCCCCCCGTTGCCGTTCTGTGCCGAGGCCAGCATATATGAAGGCTTTATGGGATCAATGTAAACCGACCGGGCCCAAATACTCTTTCCATTCATGTCCTTCTTCGCCAGCCAGGTTTTTCCACCGTCCGATGATTTCATGATCTCGCCTTTGGTGTAGTCCGACAGCAACATTATATTTTCATCATGAGCATCTACCGCCAGATCAGAAACCCCTTTCTCATAAATTTTGCTCCATGCCTGAGCTTTCCTGTCATATTTGTACGCCGGACACCCAACTGCAAAATATCCCTGGACTCCATAAATATTGCCGCTATCCGCCAGAATCAATTTTTTCAAAGACTTAGGGGAGTCCTTGACCGGCTTGAAATTCACCCCCGCATCATTGGATTCCAGCAGATGATATATCGGATCGGCCGCCTCGGCCGCTTTGCCGAACTCGCGTTTCGGGGTAGTAGTGCTCAAATAAAGATGCCTGGGGTCTTTCGGATCAACAATTAAAGTTCCGATAACTCTAAAACGAATCCCCAGATCGCCCTTGGGATTGGTGCGTGACCACGACACTCCGCGATCAATGGATTTGTAAATCGCGGCATGATCATCGGGGCCGTTGGGAGCGTGAAGCAGTTTATAGAATACTTCCGGGTGTTTTGTGTCCTGTCCTATTGCGGAAACTCCACAGAACTGGTTCTCAGAGGAAAACCAGCCATTCTGCGTCGCGCCAAGGTCGGTGGTGTAAAAGTGTCCTTTGTCCGCCGCGGCAAAATGCACTCGACCGGGGTCGGAAATATCGACAACCGGAGCAGTTATTAAGCATAAAATTTTAATTCCTTTGCAGCGAATCGCCCAACGATTGCCGCCGTCCAGGCTGGCCATCACATTGGTGCTTGTCGTGCGATAAAACGCTTCTCCGCATGGCGATGCCGCGAATCCCGTCAAGTTGTGACACGAATTGGTATGAAACCGCCAGTCCTCCTGCAAAATGGGGGAATCCAAAATCGTGAATTTCTTTCCATTATCCACGCTTTTAAAGGTGGGAACTGATCCGGCCACTGCCGCAAGGATAATACCGCTCTTGCTTATCCCGATGCCGACAGCTTTGGAGTCTCCGGTATAATTACCGCGAACCGGAGTCACCTTTTTTATTGAGAGAGTAAATTTCTTTCCATCTTCCGCATAATATATCGAAGTGTCCGAGCAGATGACCAGCGTCAAATCCGGTTTAGTCGGAGAACAGGCAATAGCGCCAACGGTTTTTCCTGCAAGGCCTTCGACCGGTTTCCATGTGTTCCCTTTATCTTCAGTGTAGTACATCCCTTTTTCAGCGGGAAAGGGGTTGCAGGCATAGAGCCGGTTGGATTTTGACACAGCCAGCCGTATTGTCTGACGGTACTTATCAAGGACACAGGGAAATGGCATCTTCCGTATCTCAAAAGTTTTACCGCCATCGGCGGAAACCCACAGCTCTCCAGGAGCATCCGAGTTTCCCTGCCGCATATCGCGTTTCACACAAAACACCGTCCCTTGATGATCAACAATAATCGCGGCGCCGAACAGTGCTGACGTGTCGGGGAGCTTTGACCAGGTCTCGCCAGAATCTGTAGACTTCCATAGATTCCCGCTTGCGGGAAGATGATAGGAGGCGTAATAACAGATATTCGGCTGAGCCGGGTCAATCGCAAATTGGGTTATATACCCTGGGACAACAGCCTGGCCGCCTTCTGCATGAAGAATGGCCCCCACCTTATTCTCAAAGTTCTCTCCGCCGTCTGTTGACTTGAACAAGCCGCTGATATCAGTCGTCAGCCAAACCGTTTTCGGCTCCGTCGGATGCGGAAATACCCCCATGCACCAGCCGCCACCGCCAGGCGAAATTGATTTCCAGTCGGTATAAGCACAGGCTTGATTACAAATAAAAAGAAAAATTATCAGGTTTGGGATAAAACGGCGATAAAGGCCCGCTTGTTTAAATTGAATTTGAGTGCTCAGTGTCATTGCGATATGCCTGTTTATTTTCAGAATCGTGGTTACTATAGGCGGGATTACCGGATTTGCAACCAGCATTGCTTCGTCAGCTCCCCTGAGTTCCGGAGGAACACCTCGATATTGTAGCAATATCCGTTAGTTGTACCAATATCCAGCACGGAATTTCCAAGTGAAAAAGACAGAAGCCGAACCGGCAAAATACATCTTGTCTGTGTTGTCTGATATTGTTCCGGATGCAGGAATAAAACCGTGGATGGTATTTAGTCTGGATTATTCAATAAAAATAGATGAAAGACGAAAATCTGCTCAAAAAAAAGTTATTACCGATACCGCAGTCGTAGCAGCGCTACGGCGAGGACATCGACAACAGCTTTACTTTGAGCAGATTGCAATATTTCGCCATTAGTTTATGAATTATTCAGGCTAAATCGAAGGCAAAAATCTTCTTATTGCCTGTTCCGTGAACTTCATCAATAAACAATCTGACACGTTTAGCAGTAATAGATAAATTCAACAAGACAAACCGCTGGTAATTATTGTTTTCACGATGTACTTCAAAGATTTCACCGGAGCATTTTTCAACTTCAATATGAAATCCTTTTATAAGTGTTTCCGGAGGTGAAAAAGCAGGCATTTCTAATGGATATTTCGCCACTGCATTCAAATGAGGACGGTTTAGATTGCTGTCGAATATAATCCTGGCCTGACTAATTTTCACATCTTTGTTAAAACGATATTCAACCCAGTCTCCCGCTCCGCCATGCCAGCAATTATCATAATCGCCAACGGGTCGGTCAATCCCGTTTCGCAGTGGTTCAGGATTGCCGCCGGATGAGTGAATGATCGCATTCCCGGCCAGTTCCGGTATATTACGACTGAGCCCGGGCAGCCAGCAGTCATCATCCATCAAATTCTGCTGCAATTCTTTTAATGCATTCTGATAAACTCCGCGTGGAGACAGGTCATTTTTTACAGCCAGCGCGGCTGCCGTTCCCACAGCTTGTCCAAGTAATGCGCAAGTCGCCATTACCCTGGTTGAACTCATGGCACAGTGTGTCACGCTAATATTTCTTCCCGCGAAAAAAAGATTCTCAATATTTTTAGAATAGAGCGAGCGGAACGGGATACCGTATGGAGAGGGTGCGGGATGATGTATTGTAGGGGCCTCCGGATGATTTATTCCTGCCGGATTATGGTCGTCCATAGTCCAGCCGCCATAAGCAACGATATCGTCGAAATTACCGCCGGAATCAATATCATTCTGTGTCATAATGTAATCACCTGCATACCGGCGGCTTTCGCGCTTTCCGGGCAGGAATCCAAGCCAGTCAAGCACCCAGTTTGCAGCTCCATGATCACCATGGTTTTTGATATGATCCCAAACCCCAAACGCTATTTTCAGTAATTCGTCCCGAAGCATCTCTGTATCGTGAATACTGTCATTCTCTCCACCCAGTTCCATCCACCAGAAGTTTGTACCTTCTAAACTGTGTTCACGGCGTGGCAGCGACTCGTCGGATAGATATTTATTGGCCCATGCAGGAGGAATAAATTTTTTAGGAGAATTAGTTTCTCTGGCCTGAATTAAACAACTCATACCCATAGTCTTAATGTCGGTTGTCTCCGGTGCTATAGACTCATCAAACTCATCTCTTGCCTCCCGCCCTATCCTGAATTCAGCGCCGGACAATGGCGCAAGGATACTGTCTCCGGAACAATCAGCGAATAATTTAGATTCAACTGTATGAAATGTTTCGGTCGTCAGTTGCCATCCGGTGATGCTTGCAATCCTGTTACCGGACATTTGAATCTGATTGCAGGAAGTGTTTAGCAATAGAGTAATATTTTCTTGAAAATGAACCTTTTCATAAAGAATGCTATCCCATATTGAGAAATTGGGATAATTATTACGGTAGAGATTTTCCAGTCTTATCTCTTCAATTATCCCTGTTTCCAGATTATTTTTACCACGCGCCCCGCACACCCACATCCGGATTTCACTGGAAGCATTCCCGCCAAGAACCGGTCGGTCATGCACAAGGATAGTTTTGATTCCGCGCCGGGCTGCGGCTATCGCCGCACACATTCCAGCCAATCCTCCTCCAATAACACAAAAATCTGCCTGATGAATAATTTTTTTCATATTTTAATTATAATTTTATTTTATATAGTTGATTCTTTAAAAAAGCCATTGCAACCCTCATAATCATATTTATTCTTTTGCTTCCATTCCCTTCTCTGCTCTTCTTCAAATACGGCTTCCCCATAATATTATTTCATCTGCTATTTATGGATCAATCATACTAAAACTTTGGATTAGCATCCCATCCGCGATTATTATTTTGGACTTGCAATGAATTCGCGTTGCCATAATATTTTTCAAAACCGACATGTCCGTCAACAAAGCTAGTAGGAGAGCCACAATTACTATAGCTCGTACTAAAATGCTCCTTGGAATATGCATCTCGAAAGATTTGAGCGATTGACGGATATTTTACTTGACCCAATTTGCGTGCCGGCCCTCTGGCCCCTTCAGTAGTAGTATTGGTTACAGCTTTATCACACCCCATCTTGCAGCACCCCCACCAGACGGAGCATTTATAAGTAATGTATGTATTGCTACTTGGATAACGACTGGCTATAAAAGGACATAGCATGATATTACCTTTTCCTGTTGAGGATTTTCTGCCTTCAAGGTATGGATTGTAGAGTTTGGGGAACGTAACTGATCCGCCGGCGACAACAGATCCGCCATGCACAAATATAGCGCCAAGATAGTCATTGTTATCATTGCTGTACATCTGCAGCGAAGTACCGTATTGCTTAAATTGACTGCTGCATTGAGTATCCTTGGCGCGGTCTCTCGCCTTGCTTAATGCTGGTAGTAACATAGCCGCTAAAATTGCAATAATAGCAATGACCACAAGAAGTTCTATAAGTGTAAAACTCTTGACGGTAAGGGACTTAACTGCATAGTTGTTGTTCATTTTTCGGCCTTCCTGTTATTTCGTTTTAGTTATTAATTCCCGGATTCTAGTTGAAATTTTATTTATTCCTTCGCAGGTGTAATTTAAATTTTTACCATAATTTTCAGCTTGTTGGAGAATAGCTTCAAGTTCAGTAGTGGTTTCCGCTTCACATTTGCCCTTTTCCATCCGGTCTTTCAAATAAAGGAGAATTTTGGCATCCTGTATCCCCATGCGCATCGCTTCCCAGCGAATTGACGGCACGATGATTTCTCCTGTTACATTATATGTTTTGTTCAATGGATGATTTTCCTCTCCATTATAGATAAAAATATAGTCGAGTATACCGCCATCGGTATCATTCCAGGTAGTGCCTCCGCTGGAACAATTGTATGCCCATGAACCTACACCGGTAAAACCAATGCCGACAGCACAAACCGGATATGCGCGGGCATTGAGCGCCGGTTCGGCTTTGCCTGCGTCAACTTTGTAACTATCGATTGTTAAACCGCGCCTGGCTCTTTCGGCTTTAAGCATAGGCAGCGTTTTGTCAAAAAACTCTTTGCGCGGATTGAATTCCCTGGGAGCCCAGCGGTTTAATGATGTCGGCAGCGGCCATGCAGCGAGAATTATATCTACATAAGGGGCAAATGCCGCTACATCCTGGGGTAAACTGTAATTGCCTGCTGTCACCATTGTACGGCTTCCGGGCGCCACCTTCTTTGCTAATTTATAAATTTCAATACCAATTTTAATTTTACTGCCCGGAGCATTGGCAAATTCTTCATGTGATGATAATTCGTCCATCCCCCAAATCATGAATTTATCCTGACTTACTCCTCTTTGGGCAGCGAATTTTAACCAGTCGCCAAGCAAATTAGTATAGGCGTTTATCCATACCGGCAGCAGTTCTTTGTTCTCATTGATAAACGGCAATTTATTTTGATTATCAACTAATGGAAAGCCTTTGTATGCTCCCTGCCAGAATAGACCTAGAATAATGTTCTCTTTCGTATATGCGTACATCCACTTTGCCTGGCTGCTCCCCTTGAAGTCTTCACTGGCAATTGAACCGTCAGGATTGAATTTAACTTTGGGAATAAAGGGGAACTCGATACCCGTTGTGTAGTGTGCGGCTAAATCCCTGGCGACCAATTCCGGATACTTGCCTGCCGGATTTATATGGGGATAAACACATTGGAAATTGGCAAAAAACGGTTCAGTCGGCAGATTTACCGGTTTAACCTTGACGGTCGCCTGTAAGCTGGAATCACCCGCCTTGATCTTTAACGGAAATTCGCCGGCACAATCTTTTCTTACTTTAAATGAAATGTAGAGTTTAACGATTGCGCCAGGCTCAAGCGGCAATGTCCAGTGTTGATCTTTGAAAGGTAGCAAAGTTAGTGGATCAGCAATAAGTTCGCGTTCCTTCTTGTACCAGTTCATCATGAAAACTTGACGACGAACTTCAATTTTGTCAGTAAATTTGTCACTTCCGGTGATGGTTATTGGAATTAACTGCATTTTATCCAGAATATTTGCAACTGATAAGCCCAAAGCCTGATATTCATTGCCAAGGGTTATGATTTCAGTGGATTGGATAATTTTCCCGGGAATAATTTCATCGGGATTTTGACGCTCGTAGGCATCCCCGAAGTAGGCAATATTATCTTCGCCATTCACAAGCGCTTTGTTTACTTTAACAAGAACCGCAGTTAATTTTGAATTTAGATCCTGCTTCAAAAGAGAGGTATCCTCTGATTCTATCTGGGAAATAATTGCGCTGGTTTCCTTCCGGGCCTGCAGCAGCTCCGGATTATTTGTTTTTATTTTCAGAGTCTGACTGATGCGGGAAGCCAAATAATTCCAATCTCTTCCCAGGATGGTCAAGGCTTTCTTCTCATCGATGGTCAATTCTTTACCATGACTGCTGGTGATGCTAAAATTATCCAGCCAGACTACTCCTTGTTTATTGGATCGGTAAACAGTGAAAACCAAGCGGTCTTTTACCGCATTTCCGGGTAAAGTCGTTGTGATGTTAATTTTAGTATAGTCACTATTAAGTTTGCGATTCCATAATATGGTGGAATTTCCCCAGGCGACTTTGCCATTGGACTCCCGGTTACATCCAATAGCGACCCCTAGTTCCGCGCCGTCTAGACCGGCGGCATCAAAACTAATTGTTAATTTCAACCCTGATAAATTTGGTTCTTGCATATCGCAACTGAGCAGCACATAGCCATCGTCAAACCGCCCTGCTTTGCAACCGTGTGAGACCTTGTCGGTTACCAAAGTTACTTTAGTTGTTTTAGGTATATTCCAGCCGTCCGGGCAACCGATATTGGCGGCATCTTCGTCCAGGCTGGGATTGGGAAACTGGACTAACGCATATGTATTAATGCTGAACATGATCAATACTGCCAGCGCCATTCTTTCAATGAATTTCATCTATTCTTATCCTTCGTTCTGGTTATTGAGAAACAAGCTCAGTAGATACTGCCGGTTCATGAATTACGCCTTTAATCAGGAGTTTCTGGTAATTACTCTGGCTGCCATGCAGCCGTTCAACTAGTAATTCAACGGACTTGCAGCCCAGCTCTTCGGAAGAAAAAATTACCTTTAAAACAGGTAATGGCGGCAGCAAATCATTACGGGTACAAAATGCAGTAATTGGAATTAAATGCTTAATTGTTTGTTTTGAGCTCTGTCGCATTTGATATAGCCAATTCAGTGTCTTTAAATTAACCGCAATAAGTGGAATTCTTTCATATTTATCTAAGGAAAGTATATCGTTTTCGTCATAATAAATAAGTTCCAGATCTTTGGGATCGCGCAACACCGAACGTAATCCGGCAATTCGCTCCTTCACAAATTCCTTTTTATTACAGGGAGCAACAAAGGTTAATTTCGAATACCCCCGATTAATATAGTAGATGCCTGCCTTGTTTGCAGCATCGAAAAGGTCATAACACACGCTATCGTGAGCAATGCCGTCATGAATTCTGCCGAGGATAATTAAAGGAAAATTCTTTGGCTTAATTTGCATCAATTCTTTAACTTGGGCATCATTCATGATTGACCATACAATACAGCCGCAACAATTAGCCTTGAGCAATATAGAGCGAATTGCAGCAAACTGAGCGTCAGCGTGTCCGGCAGAACTTGAGAACAGCATTTCCAGGTTGTTTGCCACCAGTGCATTATGAACCGCAACAAAAAGTTCTGACTGGAATGTCCCAGAAGTTACATCATCAAAAATTACCGATACTAATTTTTCTTTGGTTCCGGAAATACTAATATCTGCCTGACTGAGTGAATGAACAATCGTCCCCGCGGAGCGGTTGCGAATAAGCAAACCGCAATTGCGGATTTCATTAAGCGCCTTACCAAGAGTTATATGATTAATCCCTAAAGCCTTCGCAAAAATTTTATCAGAAGGCAACTGGCAGCCATCGGGAATTTCCCCGCTGACAATCATCGCCTGGAGAGTACGGCGAATACATTCATATAAAGGCATTCGTGATAAATAATCACTGCCGCCAGTAAGCCTTAATTTATGAGTAAACTTCTCAATATCAAACTTGTCCATCTGCAACACCCTTGGTATGCTTCTGTATATTACTATACTAGTATATACCACGATATTAAATAAAACAACCATTCTCAGCCAAAAATAATGAAAATATAATTGGGTGGAATACTGCTCCAGCGGATATTGGCCTCAGACATTAAGCCGCCGGCACTCCAATCAGCCTGTGGCAGACATAAGATTGCAGCGCTATCATGCACTGCCCTCGATATTGCAGCAATATCCGCTGGTTTGAATATTCAATATCCAGCACGGAATTTCCAAGTGAAAAACACAGAAGCCTAACCGGCAAAACACATCTGCTCAATATCAGACTTGTTGCATTCTCCGGTGATGCCGGCGGCTCGTCGGCTTTGGACTGTTTTTGCGAACGATTTTATTATAGACGGTCAGGCGACCGGCACTCCCGGCGTGGTTTCTTCCTGCTTCCTGCCGTCAGCAACCTGAAGGCAATCCGGTTTCCAATACCAATTTAAAAACTGCTTTTTTCGCGTTATTTGAACTCATCTGTGCCATTTTCGTTGACAAATTTACTATATGTAGATACACGACGCACAGGTAAAATTTAAAAATGGAGATAACATCATGAGTAAACTGAAGTATGACGAGAGTTTTCCGGAACGCGCCGGGGAATACGCGGCGAAAGGCATGAAGAACATCGAGATTGCGGCGCGGCTGGGCATCTCCAGTGACTCGTTTTACGTCTATCTGCGGCAGTTCCCGGCGTTTGCCGAAGCCGTCGAGGACGGACGGCTGGCGGTTGCGGACATGGCGGACTACAGCCTGATGGACCTGGCGACGGGCAACTGTTCTGTCACCACCGTCAAACAAGGGGACAGCGGACACGAAACCAGGACCATCCGCCGGCGCGCTCCGGATGTGAATGCCGTCATCCGCTGGCTGGAACGGAACAGGCAACACGCCGATGCCGGGGAGAAAATTGCCGATGTACAAAATTCGGCATCTGTAAATATGAACATTGCGGCAAACGCGAAGTTCGATGCGGATTTTCCGGCAGAAGCCGAAATCCATGCAGGCAATGGCGACACGGATTTACAAATCGCCCGAAGACTGGGGATTTCCCCGGCATCATTCTATAATTATAAAAGGCAGTTCCCGGAATTCGCCGCCGCGCTGGAACGCGGCAGGCGGGAATGTTACGGCAGATTGCGGTGCCAGTTGCTGGCAATCGCACTGGGCAAGTGTACCGTAATCACCGAGACTTACCGCGACGGCGATTTCCGCAAATCCACCGAACGCCAGCTTCCGCCCAATCTGAAAGCGATCCGCTATTGGCTTACGGGAGTCGCCAATAGAGAAGTCAGAAGTAAGGAGTCGGAAAGAGCGAGAAAAGTGGAAAGCGAGAAAAGCGAGAAAAGTGAAAAGTTGGGAATCGGGAAATGCAGAACGGATGTCCGGAATGTTGCTATGGTAAATGCTCAAGCACTATCCAAAGTGTCGGAGTCTGACGGCTGTCCGGTTGATTCTGCTGACGCAGATGAAAGCAGTTCCGCTCAAGGACTATCCAAAGTGTCGGAGTCGGCAAGAGCGAGAAAAGTGGAAAGCAAGAAAAGCGAGAAAAGTGAAAAGTTGGGAATAGGGAAATGCAGAACGGATGTCCAGAATGTTGCTATGGTATATACTCAAGCACTATCCAAAGTGTCGGAGTCGGAAAGAGCGAGAAAAGTGGAAAGCGAGAAAAGCGAGAAAAGTGAAAAGTTGGGAATAGGGAAATGCAGAACGGATGTCCAGAATATTGCTATGGTATATGCTCAAGCACTATCCAAAGTGTCGGAGTCGGACGGCGGCCCGGTTGATTCTGCTGACGCAGGTGAAATCAGTTCCGCTCAAGCACTATCCAAAGTGTCGGAGTCGCCGGTGACTTCCCAGTCCGACAAAGCCGCTGCCCGGCGGTTCTCCAGGATGTCGAGAAAGGAGCGTCAGCGGCTATTGAAAAATAGACGGGAAACATAATAAAATGATTTCATAAATGCTCAAACACTCTCTAAAGCCACGGAGTGAGGGCGGTTGCCCGGCTCATGCTGCATCCGTGGTGTCCATGGTATCGCATTTTCAGGCAAGACTGAAGAAATCGCCACGGGGCTGCCGCTCGGATTGAACCCTGCCGGAGCGCAGCAGAATATCAAGATGAGTTTTGACCGTCTTTTCATCGGCGCCCAGAGCCACCCGCAAGTCGTCAATGGTACAGGGACGGCGCCCCACCAGGTCTAGTATCTGCTGATCAAATTCTTCAAGTCTGATATCCGACCGCAATGCAGCGCTCTTGTACCGGAAAGGCCCGACGGCCTCTACCGGCACAAACGGTTCCAGCGCCCGGACAAACCGCAGGGTATTTTCACGCGACGAAGGTTTTATCCAGTCAACGCATCCGGGACGGTCCAGCGTATTCAATTGAACTTTATCCGGATTAATAGCTTTGACGATCCCGGCGAATCTGGCGATAGACTCGTCCGAATCATTTACGTCAGGAACGATAAACAGTTCCAGCCATACTTTCGAAGTGCGCTTTTTACCGTATTCAAACAATCCCCGGCATAATGAATCGAAATCCAAGCCTCGAACAGGGCGGTTGATCTTTTCAAACTCCTCCTGTGATGAAGCATCCAGCGAAGGAATCACCAGATCGACCTTTTCAATCTCCTTCTGCAATTGCGGATCACCGAGCAATGTGCCGTTAGTCAGCAGACAGACCGGATATTGAGGATAGCGGCCCTTGATAAAATCAACGACCCGGCCAATCCCGGAGTTGAGCGTCGGCTCCCCTGCCCCGGAAAAAGTTAGATAGTCAATTTTGATATTTGATTCCAGCACTTTTTCAAGTTGAGCCAGAACATCATCAATGGGAACATATTCCTTGCGTTCCAGCAGCAGCGCATCGGTTTCACCGGCTTCGCAATAAACGCAGTTCAGTGAACAGGTTTTGGACGGCACCAGATCAATGCCCAGCGATATCCCAAGCCGTCTGGAAGCAACCGGGCCAAATACATATTGTGATCTCATAATTATAATCTTCTATTTTTAAATTAAATAATGTCTGCTATAGTAAAAATACTAATGAACTTAAGAATAATGAAACTTTCGCATTTTTCAATGTGCAAGTCAAAACAAATACGAAGGAATCTAAATGATTTTATGGCAGCACCTTTACTTGTTTGTATTCCTCCTTGGGGCGGTACTGTCGCTGGGCTTTACTCCGCTTTTCCAGAAAATAGCTGAAAAAACGGATTTCATGGACCGTCCGAAATGCGAGGATCATAAAAAACATGCCAGAGCTACTCCGCTGATGGGCGGCGCCGCAATGTTTTCAGCATGGATACTCGCGATCATCCTGGGCTATGTCGCGGTCAACGCTTTCAATTCCGGCGTCATCTCCAAAGACCTGTCCAATAACATCCCAGGAGTAAACTATGTCGGAGGCAGAGTATTTTTTATATGCCTCGGCGCATTTCTCGCCACAGGACTGGGTTTGCTTGATGACAAATTGGCGCTCAAGGCCGGCACCAAATTCCTCGGGCAGTTTCTGATTGCCGCCATCGCTGTTTCTTTTGGCGACATCAAAATAAGTGTATTCTTCAATAACCCGGTCATTATCTGGTGCATCTCGGTGTTCTGGATCATGCTGCTGATCAATGCCATCAATTTCTTTGACAACATGGACGGGCTGGCGGTGGGAACTGTTACAATCGCCATGGCGCTTTTCACCGCTGTTGCCGCCATCAACGGACAATTCTTTATTGCCGTATTCGGGGCGCTGACCTGCGGCGTCTGTGTCGGATTCTGGTTCTTCAACCACACTCCGGCAACCATCTTCATGGGCGACTCAGGCAGCCATCTGCTTGGTTACCTGCTGGCGGTAATGAGCGCCAGCGTCACTTACTTTTCACGGGATTACTCGCTTACCCGTTTTCCAATCCTGATTCCGCTGTTCATCCTGGCAATACCGCTGTTCGACGCTTTTTCCGTAGTCTTAATCCGGCTTTATCACCACAAGCCAATATACATCGGCGACCACAATCATCTGTCGCACCGTTTCGTCAAAATGGGCATGAGCCGGAAGCGCGCTGTGCAGATGGTACATTTGATGGCCTTGATTATCGGTTTGAGCGTTCTGCCGCTACTTTGGGGTGATTTCAAAATCGACATGGTAATCCTCGCCCAGGCGCTGCTGATGCTGCTGTTCATGAGCCTGATCCAGTATGCCGTATCCCAGGACCACGGCAAAGCAACTGAACAAGAACAATCTGCCGCCGAGAAACCGGAAACTGAACATAAGCAGGAATAATTGAGCTGACTTGCTCAGATTAATAATACTGCCGTTCAATTTTTTTGTTGACTAATTGAATTTCCGGTTACATAGTATATAAAGCATCGAAGAAAGACCCGTGGATAATCCTTAAAGACGGAGCGGAAAGATGAAAAAACTGCTGTTCTTGCTTACCGGCCTCATGTTGTTTCCATGTTTGATTTTCGCTGAAGATATTCAAACCGTCGACGGCACTGTTTATAAGAACATTTCCATTGAGGGAGTAAACCCTTCCGGAATTGATATCGGCTATACGGATGCTAACGGCAATTATATTCTGCGCGGACTTGCGTTCACCAACCTTCCGGCAGATATCCAGAAACGATTCGGATATAAACCAGTAGCAAGCCAGCAGTTTGATACAAAAGTCAATCAATATTCATCTTCGGAGATGGAAGACGTCGCCGGTATCGAAAAATCCCGCCTGGAAACAATCAAAACGGAAGTCAAACAGAAACTTGCCGGCGCCGATATCAACATAAACCCGGCAGATTTGCGGTATGCGGTATTTGCCTTGCGCCGGACAGTGAAAGTCAAATCAGTCGGTCCAATCCGGCAGGGATGCGTGGTGGAAATCCAGGAAGTCACCACCGGCAAGCCGATTAAAAGTAAAAGAGTCTTGCTGGACGGCGTAAATCTGCCGCCGGATAACGTCTGGACCGGCTATATTTATCCGACAGGAGCCCAGGCCACCTATCAGGGCGTCAACGGCGTTCCGGTTTTCACCGAAAGCGTTAACCGTTCGGTGGATATTATCAATAAATACCTGAATATATACGGAGAGTATGCGGCCTCAATGAATAATCAGAACAACACTCCGCCACAGGATGTTCCCGCGCCGGATCAGGACAGTAATGTCGCTGCTTCCAACGATTATTCCAATACTTCATCCAACGCCTCGTCCTCTACAGACTCATCCAGCACTGGCGCAGACAGCAGCCAGCAGGACCAACCAATGCCTGCTGATAATAATTTCAACTATACTCCGGACGACGGCTATGGCTATACTTATTATGTCGGCTCCTATTGTCCGGTGGACTGGTACTGGCGTAATCATAATCGCCCGCACCCGCATCCGAAACCAGGACCGGGACCGCACCCCGTTCCGAAGCCAGTCTACAACAATGCCAACGTAAACACCAGCAATTTTGACAATCGCGCCAAGGCTTATGAGCAATCGCTGAACCGGCATGAATCACGGCCCGGCTCCATTCCGAATGCTGGAAGCGGACAGAGAAATTACGGACAATCAGTAAACAGGGTCGGTAATTTTCATCAGGCCTATTCCGGCGGCGGCATGGGCGGCGGCAGAGCTGGCGGCGGCATGGGTGGAGGCGGACGCCGGTAATTTCAATCATCTTATATTCAATCAAGGCCGGCTTACCCGGCCTTGATTATTTTATACCAGGAAGCTGTTAAAAAATGACGAAGATTCGCAAAATCATACATATTGATATGGATGCGTTTTTCGCTTCAATTGAAATCCGCGACAATCCGGTACTGCGCGGTAAACCGGTGATCGTCGGCGGAGACCCGGAAAAACGCGGAGTAGTCAGTACCTGTTCGTACGAAGCCAGAAAATTCGGGGTGCATTCGGCAATGCCGGCAGGACAGGCGAGAAAACTCTGTCCGCAAGGAATTTTTCTGCCGGTAAACATGGAAAAATATACCCGTGTTTCAGTTCAGATACAGCAGATATTTTATGATTATACCGATCTGGTCGAACCGCTATCGGTGGACGAAGCTTTTCTCGATGTTACCGAAAACAAAAAACATTGCCGGTCAGCGACCCTGCTGGCGGAGGAAATCCGCAAACGCATCCATATGGAGACCGGACTTACCGCCTCCGCCGGAGTTTCCTTCAATAAGTTTCTGGCAAAGATAGCTTCCGACATCAACAAGCCTGACGGGATAACCGTGATTACGCCTGATAAGGCCAATGAGTTCATCGAAAAATTGCCTATTGAGAAATTCTATGGCGTCGGGAAAGTAACTGCCGGAAAGATGAAAGAACTGGGCATCAATAACGGACTGGACTTAAAGAATTTCGACCAGGCGGAACTGATCAGGCACTTCGGCAAAGCAGGGCTCTACTATTACAATATCGCACGGGGCTGTGACGACCGGGAAGTTGAAACTGATGTTCCGCGCAAATCGCTCGGTCGGGAAACCACGCTGCAAATTGATATTTCCGATATTTCTGAAATAATCAAAATCCTGGAAGACTTATCCCGCGAGGTGGAATCACTGCTGAAAGAAGAAGGTCTGGCGGGAAGGACAGTGACACTGAAGCTGCGCTACGAAAACTTCCAGACAGTTACTCGCAGCCTCACTCTTCCCGGCCTGGTTGATGAATATGAATTTATCCGGAATACCGCCGTAAGTCTGCTGAAAAAAACCCAGGCCGGTCAGCGCAAAGTCCGTCTGCTAGGCGTCACCGTTTCCGGCTTCCCGGAACAGGAATCAGGAGCGGTGCAATTGGAATTTCAATTTTGAGCACAGGGATTGCCTTCCCACTCAATGACTACTTTCAAAATGTTTCCGGCAGCATCACGACGGTCATAGATGCTATGGTTATTAGCAACCATCTGCATCCAGGTTGCTCCACGCTCTGCGTCCATCATGGTAAGGTGGACCATACTCTCGGAGAAAGCTGCCAGTCCGTGAGTGGCCAGATATGTCGCATTTTTTTCTTCGTGTCCTCGAATCGGGTCCATGACAATAACCGGTTTCTTCATTGCCAGACATTCAGATATCGTGATTCCGCCAGGTTTGGAAACGACCAGATAGCTGATCGCCATGTAATCATTCACCCGTGTGGTAAACGCAATCGGAAAAACCCTGCCGGGATATTTTGGCTTCATTGTCTCTATTTGCTGATACAGTTTATTGTCATTGCCGGTCATTGCCAATACGGAGATTCCGGGGAAATTGTCCAGCAAAGTACTGGTGATAGCAGCAACACGGCCAATATTTTCGCCGCCCATCATTACCATTACAAAATTTGCATCCTGCGGCAACCCCATTTCACCACGCAACCGTTCTTTATCTTCGACAGAGTAAGATTTGGAAAATCCGGGAAAAATCGGACAGCCGGTAATATAGATTTTCTCTCTGCCTATGCCACGCAAATGCATAATCAGCGACATATCGTGGTTGGCGACGAAAAACAGGTCAAGTCCAGGTTGAATATAGGTCCAGTGCACCGAGAAATCGGTTATCACGCTTGACGTAAAATAGTCAACTTTCAGCTCACTTTTTGCTCTGCCGATTATTTCCGCCGGCAAAAAATGAGTACAGATGATGTAGTCCGGATTATATTCCGCAATCCGCTTCATCAGGCGCTCTTCGAATGTGCGGCGCCATATCAGCATCAGTTTCCTGAAAAGCGGAGTATTCGCAGGCGGCACATTCGACGAATGATACATATAAAGCCAGATGAGCGACAAATGACGCAGCATAAAATGATAGAAGCCGGTAAAAAATATCCTCAATCCCGGCGTCATCAGTTCGGCGACATTCAAATGAGTGACTTTCAGGCCAGGGTAACGCTCATCTGCATACTTAGCCAGCGCCAGCGAGGCCTGAACATGGCCTGTTCCCATCGGGCCGCTAAGCAGCAGCAAATGACGCCCCGTCCACGGTTTTTCAGACATGGTCCATCTCCTTCCTGAGTTGCTCGTATGAAGTTGGTTCCCAGCCATGGTCCAGCAGAAAATGAAGTTGCCTCATCTCCGCCGCAAACATCCGGTCGGGAAGATCCATCGGGTGCATGGAAAAACGAATCAGACCGCCGCTGCGAATGCGGCAGGCCAGGTTATTACAACAGGTAATGATGTGATCAACCACAATCGGCCCCCAATCATAGTTCAGCGGAAACGCTTTGGCGGTATTGCCGCTTTTGAAATGCACCCCGGTCAAAGTTGCAGTATAAACAAATTCATTTTCCCATACAGCCCGCAAACTGCCGCAACTCTGCAGCCACTGCGGGGCAACAAAGCCGGGCGGGTAAAAATTGAATGCCTCCCCAAAAATATCCAGTCCTTTACGCAAAGCGTCTTTCGCAGCATCGTAGTTAAAACGGTAGAACTCGGCATAATCATGATATATTCCATGCAGGCTTACATCACAGCCGCGGCTTCTATGTTCTTTAAGCATCGCAACAAAATTAGGATGACCGGAAAGTTTGAACTGACGCTGATAGTCCGGCACCACCAGCTCGGAACGCACCTTTACGCCGGCATTGTCAAGCGCGACGAATATTTCCTCAAGCTCTTTACTGAAGCGCGGAGTAACATCATGTACTGATACTGCTATTTTTTTCATTCTTCCACATTACCTGTTACTTTATCTGTTTACAATATTGAATAAACATCAGCATGTAATTATTCAACTCTAACCTGAATCAGAAATAAATTCAAACAATATTAAAAAATAACTCCGACATATTATGACGGCATTACCGGCCTTTTTTAATTCCATTCTTCGTAATTCCGTTTTTCGTGGCGGTGATGGATGGAATCTCCCAGAATGCCGGCTCCCAGAACCGCAACACCGGTTCGCCGAAATCTGTATGCTGGCCAGGCATATCGAGAACAATAGTGTTAGTGACCGGATCCCGCAGCCCGAAGGCTTTTACCACAACTTGACTCTGAACCGTATTCATCAGCCGCGGCATCAGAAAAACAGCATTGTCCCACTGACCGAGCGTCAGATCATCGGCGGAAACAGGATCCGACAGATAGAGGTCAATCCACTCCAGGACACTGCCTCGCGGCAGACAGCCGTAAACCATCATGTCCTGCGTATCACGGTGCGGATGAATGCACAGGGTATAAAAGGTGGATTTAGGATTTCTTTCCAAATACGGTTTGATCGCTCTGACTGTTTCAATGACTGAACATGCCGGGGCCATATATACTATGTTCTTATACGGAAGTTCCGGATAGCGGGCAATCATTTCATTGATTATGAACGGCCCCATGCTATGCCCGATGACAGTAAATTCATAATCCGTATGTTCCCGGCAAAGTCCGGATAGACGGTCCATCAGCCGCGACATCGCGCCATCAGACGGCGACAAGGCTGTTTTTATCTCTTTCTCAACACTCGTTTCAAGCGGCTGAGCTTTGATAAAAGCAGTTTTGGAACGGCGTTTCATAATATCCCAGGCATTTTTACCGCAGGTATCTATCGCCGGCGTGGTGATTATCCGCAACGGCAGCCCCGTTATATATGAAGTACGTGCCAGCGCACTGTAATATCCAGGATAATTATCTTTGCCGATATAAACCCGCATTTTCATATTGTTAATTTTTTTCATGGTATCGTTGTCCAGTTCAGGAAAATCGCCATCAGATGAAAATGTTCCGCAAGATTGGTACACCAGATTAATCGGCAGTCTGGTCGCTGCCCGCCCCAGATCTACCATCAAATAAAATGGCGAAAGCGCCGGCCCGAAAGCATAACTCTTCACTCCCCGCCGGATCATGAACAAATGGTCAAGATAACATTCAAACAAGGTCGATTCCCAGCTGATAAAGATAGGATAATAATCCGATTGCGAATAAATAATCCGCGCCATTTCTTCAGTTGTTGAAACCATCGAATCGACCGAGTTCATTCCCCCGAAAACATAAATCAATATCTTTTTGCGCCCGCTATTCTGTATGGCTGACATCATCTGGTCAAGCTGCAGGTCAAACGAATACTCATCCGGTTCAACAATGCGGTCATCTTCTTGGTAAGCGTATAGTTTCG
Organism: uncultured Lentisphaeria bacterium; assembly: GCA_903863035.1. Lineage (GTDB taxonomy): Bacteria > Verrucomicrobiota > Lentisphaeria > Victivallales > Victivallaceae > CAIPAT01. Next base: position 4,995 of record CAIPAT010000427.1, on the reverse strand, counting down.
GATCGCCTTCATCATCAATCGCAACCATTTTCCCCATGGTAAATTTTGAAATCACAGGTTGGCAGGAAACGGTCAGCAAGCACACCGCAGCAGCGAAACACATAATAAAATATTTGGACATTAAAAACTCCGCACTTTACATATAACGCCTTAAATCTAATCCTAATTTACCCAATATGCTTCATGCGGATATTAAATTCAAGCGAAAAAACAAACTTCCGCCATATTAGAAAAAACTATTTAACCGAACTTGCGAATGATTGAACATAGCTTTCAGGAAGTTATTGCACATCTATTTTGCGTTATTAAACAACACGGTAAACGTATTATCACACACAACATTCACGATGACAATATCAGCTGGCCAGCATACCGGTATCCTTTTTGCTGAAGTCCAGCTTGTAGTCAATATTGCCGGATACTGCATTAACTCTGGCATAATAAGTTCCAGCCGCAAGAGTACTTGTAAGCGTATCTTCAAGCTGCCCCAGTTTTGCCGATTTTTTTAGCAGTTTGCCGCTTGCATCGTACAGTGATAAATCAGCGTTACCGCCGGCTAAATCATATAAACGCAACGTTCCCTGTGCCGAAGCCGTCAAATCAAATCTGTAGTAATCATCGCTGTCACCCAAGCCCACCCAGCCGGTCTGCGTTGATCCGTCAGCGAGTTTTGCCGCAGCAATATTATTTCCCGCATTATCCTTGGTATCGCCATCAAAATAATTAATAGCATTGCTCAGAGTATAAGCAACATCATTTACACCTTTGACCGGAGCAACATTGACATAGTAAATCCCGGACAACAGATTCATGGAGATTGCTTCAGGAGTGTTACCTTTATTCGCGGACGTTTTCAATACCTTGCCTTTGTTATCCAGCAGCGAAAGGTTCGCGTCGCCGTTCAAACCGGTCAGATTCAGAGTCAGGCTTCCGGCAGTGTTCACAGTCAGTTTGTAATAGTCTGCGGGGTCGCCGAAGCCAACCCGGTTGTCCACGCCTTCATTAATATCGTTCGCCGCCTGCCAGGTATTGGAGGCTGTATCTTCCGGAAAATAATCCACAGCATTGCTCAGCGTGTAGCCGGTATTGACCGTTCCTTTGCCACCGTCGGCGGGGGCTACTTTAACGAAATAATCACCGGCAAACAGCACCAGCCTGGAGATGTTTTCATCCGCGTTACTTTTATTTGAAGAGGTTTGCAATACCTTGCCTTTTACATCCAGCAGTGAAAGATTGGCATCGCCGCTCAAGCCGGTCAGATTCAGACTCAGCGTTCCGTTATTGTTCAGCGTTAGTTTATAGAAGTCGGCGGCATCGCCGAAGCCGACCCATTCAGCGCGAGAGCCATTGACCGCCAGTATCCCGGCATTGTCCAATGTATTTCCCGCAGTTTCCATCGGGCAATAATCAGCCTTATTGCTCAATATGTAAGCTGCACTATTTACGCCTTTGACTGGAGCAACGTTAACATAGTAGGTTCCGCCGAGCAGCGCAAAATCGGTAATAGCTTCAGCAGTGTTACCTTTATTCGCGGACGTTTTCAATACCTTGCCTTTGTTATCCAGCAGCGAAAGGTTTGAGTCGCCGCTTAATCCGGTCAAGCCCAGCGTTAAGGTTCCGGCATTGATCATGATCAGCTTATAAACGTCGGCAGCATCGCCGAATCCCACCCAGTTGTCGAGAGTGGAAATGTCGCCTGCCGTCTTGTAATCGTTCGCGGCGGTGTCTGTCGGCGTAATAATGAAATATGATGATTTGCTCCAGGCACTGTAATTGCCAGCGTTGTCCTGGGCGCGCACCTGCCAGTAATAGGTGTCGACCGGAATACTGGTACCAGTCCCTTGACTTGCAGCGAAAGTTTCCGTATATTCCGGACTGCTGAAATCACTATTGTTGTCCGCCCTTAACTCATACTGCCTGATGTAGCTGGCATCCGTCGAATCATTCCAGTCAAACGCCACACTGTTCCCTGTGACCGTCTGCTTTAAACCGCCCGGAGCAGTCGGGGGGGTCAGTTCCACAGTAAAACTCTCCGCTGCGCTCCATGAACTCAAATTGCCGGAGTTATCCTGAGTGCGAACACGCCAGTAATGCGTTCCAACTGCGAGGTTGCCCACAGACGCCTGACTGACAGCAACTTGTTTAAAGTATTCCAGAACACTGAATTTAGTATTGATATCGATCTCAATTTGATACTGTTTTACTCCGCTGGTAGCATCGAAAGCATCATTCCAATCAAAAATCACACTTTTGCCGTCAAGCGTCCTGGTCAGACCGGACGGCACGTCCGGCGCGGTGGTGTCCACCGCAAAGCTGCCGCCGGCAGCCCAGGCGCTGGCATTGCCGACATTATCCACAGTCTGCACCCGCCAGTAGTAAACACCATCAGCCAAACTGGAAACACTGGTATTGCTGGATGTAACTGAGCGTTGGACCGCTCCGGTGAATTGTTCATTCAAGGCATATTCAAATAAATAATTCTTCAGGCCGCTGCCGGAATCAGAACTGTCTGCCCAGTCGAGTGCCACATTTCTGCCGGTAACGGTTCTAGTCAATCCCGTTGGAACAGGCGCGGTGGTGTCTACCAAAAAGCTGCCGCCGTTGCCCCAGGCGCTGGCGTTGCCGGTGTTATCCACGGACTGCACCCGCCAGTAGTAAACACCATCAGCCAAACCGGAAACATCGGCGTCGCTGACGGCAATCGAACACTGAACCGCTGCTGAGAATTGCCCATTCAAAGCATATTCCAACAGATATTTTTTTAGACCACTGGTGGCATCGGTCGTATCAGCCCAGTCGAATGCAACGTTGCTGCCGATGACGGTTTCAGTCAATGTCGCAGGAACAGACGGCGCAACAGTGTCCACAGTAAAGCTGCCGCCGACAACCCAGGTGCTGGCATTATCGGCATTATCCACGGACTGCACCCGCCAGTAGTAAATACCGTCAGCCAAACCGGAAACATCAGCATCGCTGATGGTAATCGAGTTCTGAACAGCCCCGGTGAATTGCTCGTTCAAAGCATACTCCAACAGATAATTTTTCAGGCCGCAGCCAGCATCAGAACTGTCCGCCCAGTCAAACGCCACATTTTTACCGGCAACCGCGCTGGACAGACCGGACGGCACGGTTGGCGCGATGGTATCATCATCATCTCTGATATTGACGGTAGCGACGGCTGTCGCACCAAGAATGTAAGTAGCATTGGCAGTCAGATTCATAATGGCAGTTTCTGTGCCTTCGATAACGATATCATCAATAATATCGAGCGTAACATCCACATATGACTGCCCCGCGGCGATGACCACAGAGTCGGTCAGTGCAGTATTGCCGTTCTTTAGCGTATAATCATCAACGCTGGTCGCGCTACCGCCGATATTGAAATAAACCGTCATCGCACTGGAGATATCACCGGTGCGGCTGATGCGGAACGTACCGTCATTGCCTGGCTCGCCGGCAGCAGCATCGGTTGCTGTGACTGTAATCTTGGGCATAGCAACCAATACCGCAACCAATTGGTCGCGGGTCGAGTCGGTAAAATTCAGCGACAGCTTATCGCCATTACTGAAAGTGTAGCTGGAACCAACATTCAGATTAACCGTCTGACTGCTATCCGTCACCGAAAATGTTCTGCTGTTCAAACCGCTCAGATCAACGCCATCAGCCAGAATATAGGAACCGGCTGCCGTATTGTCCAGATTCAACGAATAAGCGGCAGTGCCATTATTCCAAACCCCGCTATTAACGAGAACCAGCACGTCAATGGTTTTTGCCGTATTCAAAACATAAGACAACGCCGTCAAGCTATTGACTGAGGCAGCACTCGCCAGGATAATATCTCCGCCCGCTACTGTCAACGCACCGGTTACAATACCGCCGGAGGAAACATACATGCTCCCCCCTAAATTGACAATAGTATTGCTCGTAGTGCCGCCGGAAGAAATATACTGCTGCCCCCCGGAGATAATGGTCGTGGAATTAGCCACGCCGCCGGAAGATACATATTGCCGTCCAGAGTAATTGATGGTCGTTAAATTCGTCATACCGCCGGAAGAAACACGCAACTGACCGCCGGAAGAAATCAACGTATCAAGTGCATAATTACCAGACAATACGACTAGTTGGCCACCGCTTTCCAGCAGAAAATTACTGGCTGCGCCACCAATGATGGAAAACGCGTTATGTCCATCAGAGCGGGTATTGATCCCGCCAGTGATTTGCGCCTCCGTATAGGCCATAATTGCAGCACCGGCTTGCTGGTTGATCACACCGGCAGTACCGCCGGCGGAGAGATACTGCTGACCGCCGGAGTTGATGGTCGTGGAATTAGCCACGCCGCCGGATAAAACAAGTTGACTGCCGCCGGAATTGATTTTGGTAAAATTCACCATGCCACCGGAAGATACATTTTGCTCGCCGCCATCATTAATCATGGTACTGACTGCCGCGCCGCCATAGGAAACAAGCTGACTGCCGCCACGGTTGACGGTAGTGGAATTTGCCATGCCGCTGTAGTAAACAGTCTGACAACCGCCAGAGCTAATAACGGTAGAATTAACAGTTCCGACAGAGGAAACAAGCTGACTGCCGCCGGAGTTGATGACGGTGGAATTAGCCGTCCCAAAAGAGGAAATAATCTGGCATCCGCTCAAATTGACGGCAGTGGAATTAGCCGTCCCAAAGGAGGAAACAACCTGACTGCCGCCGGAGTTAATGACGGTACCGGAAGTTACGCCGCCGGAAGATACAATCTGTCCGCCGCCGGAACCAATGACATTATTAAGCGTTACTCCGCCGGCAAAAACCGTCTGAGTCCCGAATTCCACAGTTTCGCCGGATACCGTGTCATAAACACTTAGAGCTTATCTACTAATAATTGACTTTTGCTGAACTTGGATGTATATTATTCCCGGTAAACTTAAAAATGACATACCGGGAGGCAGACATGGCGATGCAGCGATTAAAAACTTGGGAAATTACGGATGAGTTTTGGGC